>JAGBWH010000028.1 GCA_017629925.1 Clostridia bacterium | reverse complement strand
TATGTAGGAAGGAAACTCTCGTATGGCATATGATGCTGGTATGCTGGCCGCCATTGTGCATGAGATCAATTCTGTGTGTGCGCATGGCGCTCGTGTCGATAAAGTCCTCATGCCGCAAAAGGATGAGGTCGTATTGGTCATTCATGCAGGCAGGGAAAACTATCGTCTCTCACTCAACGCCTCAGGCAACGCCCCTCGCATGACCTTCACCTCGGTCTTAAAAGAAAATCCCCTCTCTCCGCCCATGTTTTGTATGTTGCTCAGAAAGTATCTCGTGGGGGCAATCGTGCAAGAGGCTACCCAAGAAGGCTTTGAGAGAGTGGCGCGACTTCGCTTTTCTTCTCGTGACGAAATGGGATTTTCTGCGGATGTGTGCCTTATGGCAGAAATTATGGGCAAATATAGCAATTTGATTTTGCTGGATAGCCATGATAAAATTCTCGGTGTACTCCGCGTGGTGGATTTCACAACCAGCCGTTTGCGCCAAGTGCTTCCTGGTATGACCTATGAATTGCCACCTCCCCAAGACAAAATCGACCCCCGTACCGTCTCCGAGGAGGACTTTTTGTCTCATATAAACGCCGCCGATCCTTTCCTGCGCGGGGATAAATATATCACCTCTACCTATCTCGGCACCGCCACTCAGGTGGCAAGAGAACTTGTCTGGCAGGCAAGTGGCAGATGCGATAGCACCTTAGATGAAATTGACCACATAAAAATGTCAAAAGTCTTTGTCTCTCACTTTTCAGCACTCAAAAAAGGCGAGTTTTCTCCCACGTTTGTCACCGACCTTGACGGCAAACCTCTTGACTATGCCTATTCTCCTGTTCATTACTTTGAAGGTGGGGCATTGACTTTTGCCTGCGAGAATTTTTCAGACCTATTTGACCGTTTCTATGCCGCAAGGGAACGGCAGGAAGCCTTGCATCTGAAAGCCGCCGACGTCTCTCATGTGCTACGGCATGAAATATCTCGCCTCACACGCAAAATAGAAGCGCAAAGATGTGAGCTTGCAGAGGCAGAAAAAGCATTGGGCTATCGGCATTTAGGCGACCTTCTCACCGCCAACCTTTACGCCATCAAGCGTGGAGACACCATTGCCTACTGCACCGATTGGGAAGCCGAAGGAATGCCACAGGTCGCAGTTGCGCTTGATAGTCGTTTGTCCCCCTCCGCCAATGCCCAACGATACTATAAACTCTATAACAAGGGCAAAACCGCCCGTTCCATCCTCGTCACTCAAATCAAACAAGCAGAAGAGGAATTGGCGTATCTTGATGCCGTATCTGTGTTCTTAGATGCGGCAGAAACCCCCGAAGATATCGAGGGAATACGGGCCGAGTTGCGCAGAGCAGGGTATATGCGAGAAGTCGGCCGAGGCGGACGCCCTGAGAAAAAGAAAAACCCCACTCTGAAAAGTTTTACCACCCCAAGCGGTTACCGTCTGCTTGTGGGGATGAACAATCTCCAAAATGAATACCTTACCTTCACCGTCGCTGACCGAGGTGACCTATGGTTTCATGTGAAAGGTATGCCCGGCTCTCACGTTGTGCTTTGCTGTGCAGGAGAAGAGCCATCTGAGGATGACTATACCATGGCGGCGGTGGTCGCCGCCCACTATTCCCGCGCCAAAGGCAAGGGAACGGCAGTGGACTATACCCGCGTCAGAGAACTCAAACGTGTACCGGGCGCTCATCCCGGATTTGTGGTCTATCACACCAACTATTCCGCCTATGTTGACCCGGGCGATTTTGAAAAATGGGTCGGAGGAGAGGGAAATGGTTGATTTGCTCGTTTTGCAAAAGCAGTTTATTTGCGCCCATCTTCATGCAGGTGAAGTGGCGATAGATTTCACGATGGGCAATGGCTACGACACGCTCTTTTTGTCTCAAACCGTGGGCGAAAATGGCCGTGTTTACGCCTTCGATATCCAGCCCGAAGCCCTCGTTTCCACCGAAAAACGCCTAAAAGAAGCCAATGCACCCGAAAACTACACGCTCATTTGCGCCTCGCATCATCTGCTAAAAGAGTATGTGGGCGAGCCGTTTAAGGCAGGAATGTTTAATTTAGGATGGCTACCGGGCAATGGGAACCACGAGGTGACCACACAATGGGTGACCACCAAAAAAGCCATAGAGGCGGCATTGTCTCAACTTTTGCCTGATGGGATTTTGCTGGTTGCCGTCTATCCGGGACACGAGGAAGGTACCCATGAAGGCGAGGCGCTGGGCGCATGGCTTTCCACCTTCGATCGCAAAAAAATCTGTTGCTCTCGCTTCCAAATTATCAATTCTCCCACATCTCCCTATTTTTATGTGATAGAGAAAAAATAGAAAAATGCGAAAAAAACTTGACTTTACCCCGACTATGCATTAAAATAGACGTAGAATAAATTTTCACCTATAAAGGAGATTACATATGCATTATTACGGTTACTATGACGAACAAGAAACCGAAAGTCAATTGCCCAGAGAGTTTAGACCGATTACCGCATGGGGCTATCTCGGTTATGAGTTGCTTTTCCTCCTTCCCGTCATTGGCTTTCTGTTCGTGATCATTTTTTCAATCAGTGGTAGCCATGTCAATCGCAGAGGCTTTGCAAGATACCATTTGCTTTTGTATATCTTGGCGTTTGCTGCAGAGATTGTGCTCTTTAGCGTTTTCCTCTTCAAAAATGGCGGAGACCTGCAAGCCGTATTGGACCTTTTCAAACCCTACTACACGCCTATTGTTGACCAAGCCAAAGACCTCATTGCAAAGTGAAATAATCTCACTTCGCTCTATACCAAACAAAAAAACCACACCGTATTGGCGTGATACTCCATCAAGAGTATCACGCCATCGCAAGAGTGGTTTTTCTTATTATGAGGATTAGTGCTTTTTAGTGGCTACTTCCATCAACATTTTTGCAAGGAATTCATCTTTTGTAAAGCTTCCGCCTTCGCCTTCCACACGAGCGCGAACAGAAACGGTACCGCTTTGCATTTCGTTTTCGCCTACAATGACCATGTAAGGCACTTTTTCAAGCTGAGCCTCACGAATTCTGTAACCGATTTTTTCATTGCGGTTGTCCAGTTTTACGCGCAAGCCTGCGGCTTCGTAGGCTTTAACAATCTCTTCGGCATAACCGTCAAAATTGTTGGTCAAAGGCATCACGACCACTTGTGTAGGTGCCAGCCACAAGGGAAGTGCGCCTGCATATTTTTCAAGCAACAGAGCCAATGTGCGTTCATAGCAACCAAGGGAGGTGCGGTGGATGATATAAGGCGTTTTTTGGCTGTTGTCGGAGTCGGTATATTCCATGCCGAATTTTTGAGCGAGAAGCATATCGACTTGAATGGTCACGATGGTGTCTTCTTTGCCAAATACATTCTTCATTTGAATATCCAGTTTGGGGCCGTAGAATGCCGCTTCGTCAATACCGATGGCATAATTGCCTACGCCCAGCAGGTCATCGAGCATCTTGCCCATGATGGTCTGCGCTTCGTTCCATTGCTCGGGTGTGCCTTCATATTTGGTGGTATTGGCGGGATCCCATTGAGAGAAGCGGAAGGTGCAATTTTCACGCAGACCGAGGGTGTCCAGCATATACAGCGCCAAGTCGAGACAGCCTTTGAACTCTTCCTCAAGTTGTTCAGGGCGCAAAATCAAGTGACCTTCGGAGATGGTAAACTGGCGCACACGAAGGAGCCCGTGCATCTCGCCTGAGTCCTCGTTGCGGAACAGGGTAGAGGTTTCGCCCAGTCTCATAGGCAGTTCTCTATACGAGCGTTTTTTATTGAGAAATACTTGGTATTGGAAGGGGCAAGTCATGGGGCGAAGAGCAAAACATTCTTTGCTTTCGTCATGAGGATCGCCCAACACAAACATACCATCAAGATAGTGATCCCAGTGACCGGAAATTTTATAGAGATCGGATTTTGCCATCAGCGGTGTTTTGGTCAAGAGATAACCTCTCTTTTGCTCTTCATCTTCCACAAAGCGTTGGAGCAGTTGAATGACTCTTGCGCCCTTAGGTAGAAGAACAGGCAGACCTTGACCGATAGCGTCCACGGTGGTAAAGAACTCCAGTTCACGACCAATTTTGTTGTGGTCGCGTTTTTTGGCTTCTTCCACGGAGGCAAGGTAAGCATTTAGTTCATCTTTTGAGGGGAATGCCGTGCCGTAAATTCTTTGCAGCATTTTGTTGTTGGAGTCACCTCTCCAGTATGCGCCTGTGCAGGAGGTTAATTTGAACGCCTTTACCGCACCGGTAGAGAAGAGGTGAGGGCCTGCGCAAAGGTCCACGAACTCACCTTGGCGATAAAAGGAAATTTCAGCCTCTTCGGGCAAAGCTTCAATCAGCTCAATTTTGTAGGGCTCATCCGCCATTTGCTTGAGTGCATCTGCACGGCTGAGGGTAAATCTTTCAATGCGCAGATTTTCTTTGACGATTTTCTTCATTTCCCCTTCAAGGGACACCAAGGCTTCAGGGGTGAAGGTCACGTCGCTGTCGATATCATAGTAAAAGCCATTGTCAACGGCAGGGCCAATCGTGAGTTTTGCCGCAGGATAAAGGCGTTTTACGGCTTGTGCCAAAATGTGAGAAGCGGTGTGACGGAACACTTTTGCCCCTGCTTCATCCGCAAATGTGAGCAATTTTACCTCTGCATCGCAAGAGGGAACATAGGTGAGTGCCACTACCTCGCCATTGACTTCTGCGGCAATCACGCTTCTGTCCATCAGCCCCTCGGCTGCTGCTGCGTCATAGACGCTTATTGGTGCATCGCATTCATGCACCGAACCATTACTAAATGTAAATTTCATAATATATATCCTTTCTTTACTAATAAAATAAAAACCCCAAGCAGCATTAGCTTCACGGGGTGTGGATTGCATTTAGCATTACGCACGGTTCCACCCGAGCGTTTCACTCAAAACAGATTGTAACCTTGCAAAGCAAGCATGGGTGGTACTCAAAAGGCGGTGCTCACAATGCTTTCAGCCCAGGGCATTGCTCTCTGTGGAGTCCTACTTAGTTAAGCGTGTTCCATTGGCTTAAGTATACAACCAAATCTGCCGTCTGTCAAGAGGTTTAGGCAAAAATTATTCTTCTTTTGTATCCAGCAGTAGCCGATAGAATGTGCTTTTTGTCATGCCTCTGTCTGCGGCTGCCGCTTTGAGGGCGTCTTTATGCGAAAGCCCTCTTTTTTCGTAAAGACGCACATGTTCTTCAGGGGAGAGTGCGGAAAAATCCGTTTCCCCTACTTCACTTGTGGGGCTTGGCATTCTTTTTTGGTATTCTTCAAGCCCCTCCACGATGAGCACATACTCACCTCTGGCAGGGGTAATCTCAAGGGCAGAAATCGCCTCGCCGATGGTGGTGCGCGCGATGTCCTCGTTGAGTTTTGTCAGTTCTTTGCACAGGGAAATACGCCGATTTTCACCAAGCGTTTGTGCCAAATCAGATAGCGTTTGTGCCAGTCTGTGCGGGGCTTCATAGAAAATCAAGGTGCGCACTTCGCCTTTGATTTGCTCCAAGCGTTTTTTCTTTTCTTTGCTTTGCTGGGGCAAAAAGCCTTCAAAAGCAAATCTGCCGCACGCCAAAGCGGAAAGAGAAAGGGCGGTGACCGCCGCACATGGACCGGGGACGGCTGTGACCGAAATCTTGCGCTCGGCACATTTTTTTACCAAATCTTCCCCCGGATCGGAAATGCCGGGCATACCTGCATCCGTCACGAGTGCGCAAGACTCTCCTGCGGCAATTCTGTCACACAGCACATCGCCTTTTGCGGCTTTGTTATGCTCATGATAGGAGACCAGTTCTTTGTGAATATCAAAATGAGCCAAAAGTCGTCTGGTGTTTCGGGTGTCCTCGGCGGCGATAAAATCACATTCGCGTAGCACTTTTAGCCCTCTCTCGGACAAATCCGCTAAATTCCCAATCGGCGTTGTGACAAGGTATAGCGTGGCAGGCTCTATTTTGTTTTTTTCTTCGAAAATATCGTCTTGGTGTGTCAAAGCGAAAAATCCTTTCTTTTATTTATGAGAAGGGAAAAGTGCCGTTGAGTAGGAGTCGCTCCATCTCTTTTGTGGGGGAGCCGTCCTCGTTTTTTAGGCACAGAAAGGGGGTGCTGACAAGGCTGGGCTTTCCGCCTCGCTTTCCCTCTACGAGTACCATGGAGGGGGCGGCATGAGGGGTAGCTATCACAAAGGTGATTTTTTTGGGCTCAATTTCTGCTTCTCGCATGGCACAAAACAAATCCACCAACCTGTCAGGACGCCAAACGACATAAAAGCTTCCGCCCCAGCGGAGTTTTTTCTTTGCACACAGGCAAAAATCCTTGATGCCCCCGTGCGCTTCATGACGGGCGGCTTGTCTGCCTTGGTCTTTTGCGGCATAACCACTTTCGGTGGTCATATAGGGAGGATTGGCAAATACGGCGTGCACATCTCCCAAAGGCGCGTAGGCAGACAAGTCTCTGATATCGGCATGAGTGGTGGTGATCTTGTCCTGTAGACCATTGAGCGAGATATTTCGCTCACAGAGGTCGGCATACTCTTGTTGCACCTCTACGGCGGTGATGTGGGCGAATTTTTGGCGAGAGGCACAAAGGAGTGACACAATTCCACTACCTGCGCCAAACTCTATGGCTGTGCCTTGGGGGCAGGGGCGCACAAAAGACGCCAAAAGCAGGGCATCTGTGCCAAAGGTCATGCCTTCTTCTTTTTGGATGAGTGAGAGATGATCATTGACCTCATCCAGCCGTTCACCCATGAGTAGTTGTGCCTCCATTGCGCTCTCCTTTCACCGAAATAGCAAATATATCAAAAATGAATATCAAACATTGAAAAAGGGCTGCACCGTCAAGTGACAGCCACAGCCCTTGTATCCGCTTAGGCGGATATGTAAAAACTATTAGTCCTCAGACTCAACAATAGCACCGATAGGGCAAGCGTCTGCGCAAGCACCGCAACCAAGGCAAGCATCAGCGTCGATGGCAAGTTTATCGCCGTCATCTACGATAGCACCTACGGGACAAACATCTTGACAGGACAAGCATTTTACGCAATCGTCAGTAATTTTGAAAGCCATGATTCATACCTCCATTTGATTTTGTCGATATCATTGTAACATATTTTTCGAAAAATGCAATAGGTAAACAGAAAAAAATAATTGGAAAATAGGGAAAATTCAAGAATTTTATGAATTTTAGCGAAATGGCAGGACAGCAAGCGTCTAAAATACCTTTCTGTGCCGGCGTATGAGAGGATAGATTTTTGGTCAACATAAAGACATAGAAAAAAAGAGGAGATATCTAAAAATGAAAAAAGCAATCATCTCAAATGTGTGTGCCAGAGAAATTTTAGACAGCCGTGGCACACCTACGGTAGCCACACGAGTGGAGCTGGCAGACGGGGCATCAGGTGAAGCCGCAGTCCCCTCGGGCGCATCCACGGGCATCCACGAAGCCTATGAAAAACGGGATGGAGATCCCAGCCGCTATAAAGGGAAGGGCGTTCTTTTGGCGTGTGAAAACGTGCGTGAAGAGATTGCGCCTGTCATTTGTGGGCATTGTGCTTTGCAGCAATATGAGATTGACCAAATGATGATCGAATTGGATAGTAGCCAAAATAAATCAAAACTGGGCGCAAACGCCATCCTTTCTGTTTCTCTTGCCGTGGCTCGTGCCGCCGCCCGTTCATGCGGGATGGAACTATTTGCATATTTAGGGGGCAAAGGGGCATTTACCTTGCCTGTGCCCATGATGAACATTCTAAACGGCGGTGCTCATGCCACCAACAATCTTGATGTGCAAGAATTTATGATTGTACCGCTTGGGGCTGAAAGTGTACGGGAAAGCGTGCAAATCGGCACAGAAATTTATCACACCCTAAAAGGTATTCTCAAACAGCAAGGCAAATCCACCGCAGTAGGAGATGAGGGCGGTTTTGCCCCCGACCTTTCATGCCACGAAGAGGCGCTTGATCTGCTCAGCGAGGCCATTATCCAAAGCGGTTATCACACAGATAAGGTTGGTTTGGCAATGGATATCGCATCGAGTGAATGGGTGCGCTCGGACGGCAAATATCTGCTCACAAAAAGTAAACAATTATATACAAAAGAAGAGTGGATTGAGGAATGCAAAAAGCTCTGTCAAGCTTATCCTATCGTGTCTATTGAAGATCCACTTGGCGAGGATGATTTTGAGGGCTGGTCAATTCTCACGCAGCAGCTGGGCAAGGAAGTGATGCTGGTGGGAGACGATTTGTTTGTCACAAATGAGAAGCGTTTGGAAATGGGGCTGGCGAAAAAATGTGGCAATGCGGTGCTCGTCAAGCCCAATCAAATTGGCACACTCTCCGAGGTGCTTTCGCTGATCGCTTTGGCGCGCGAAAACCATTATGCCCACATCATCTCCCACCGTTCAGGCGAAACAGAAGATACTTTTATCGCCGATCTCGCTGTGGGAACAGGTGCAGGCTTTATCAAAACGGGTGCGCCCTGCCGTAGTGAAAGAACAGCCAAATATAATCGTCTCATGGAGATTGAAGATTGCCTTGGCAGAAGTGCCCGATACGGCATTCAAGGCTAAAACTCACCCTTTTCATTGTATTTAATTTCTACTTCAAATATGCATGACCGCATTTTTTAGTCAAAATAGGCAAAAATCAGCCATAATCATTACGAAAAATGCCGAAATTGCTATTGACAAATACCCCATTTTATGTTAAAATTGTGCCATCAAACAAAGGAAGGGTATTCTTTCATGAAAAAGACCATGACCAGAAAAATGGATATGGGAATGTGCATGTGCATGTGCCCCTATTTCTTCATGCCTTTTTCCGAATAACCTCTCCCATGTGATGCGAAGCATTTGCATAAGAAAAAATGGTGTTTCACCGGAGAGCGAAAAAGGCTTTCCGGTTTTTTTATAACACATGAAAAGGAGAACAACACATGAATGTCAAAGCCCACCTCGCCCTTTCTTATGCCGTGGTGCTGAGTTTAGACCGAATGTAACCCCCACTTTTGACTTTCAACCATTATCTTTTTTTCACATATTTTCAAATTTCAAGGAGATTTTATCATGAAAAAACTACTTACATTCGCACTGGCAGTTCTTTTGCTCACCTGCGCCCTCCTGTCTTTTGCTTCTTGTGGCAAAGATAAAGGCATTACCATTGCCGTACCCAATGATACCACAAATGAAGCCCGTGCGCTTCTTCTGCTCGAAAGCCTTGGCTATATCAAACTCAAAGAAGGCGCTGGCATCACCGCCACCGTCAGAGATATCACAGAAAACCCCTATAATATCACCTTTGAAGAAGTAGAAGCCGCTCAACTACCCAACTTGCTCGGCAGCGTTGACTATGCCATCATCAACTCAAACTATGCGCTTCCCGCAGGTCTTAACCCTGTAACAGATGCACTTTCCTTGGAAAATAGCGCCTCCGCATACAGCAACATTCTCTCCTGCAAAGCTGGTCAAGAGAATTCTCCCAAAATCAAAGCCCTGAAAGCCGCACTTGAAAGCCAAGCCGTGGCAGACTTTATCAAAAATACATACGGCGGTGCCGTTGTCAGCGTTGTGGCAAATCCCACAAATGGTTACGACAGCTCCATTGATTATGATGCGCTGAGTGGTCAAACCATTACCGTCGCCGCTTCTCCCACACCCCATGCTGAAATTCTCAAAATTGCGAAAACCATTTTGGCGCAAAAAGGCATCACTTTGAACATCATTGAATACACCGACTATGTGCAACCCAATATGGTCGTTGAAAGCGGTGAAGTGGACGCAAACTATTTCCAACACGTCCCCTACATGGATGATTTCAACACCCAAAACGGCACCCATATCGTTTCCGTTTCTGCCATTCATGTAGAGCCCATGGGCATCTATGGTGGCAAACAATCCAGCCTTGACGCCATCACAAAATAATTTTTACGACCACCAAAATCTTCTGCCTCATTTGACGCAGGAGATTTTTGGCTGTTTTAGGGAGCAAACGAATGATTGAAATTCGAAATTTATCCAAATCTTTCCCTGGTGCAGATGGCACGGTAGAAGCATTAAAAGGCATCAATTTGACCATTGCCGATGGGGATATCTATGGCATTATCGGTATGAGCGGTGCAGGGAAGAGTACCCTTGTCCGCTGTATCAATTTGCTTGAACGCCCCACCAAGGGCGAAGTGTCAATTGACGGTGTGGAGATGACAAGCCTTTCTCCTAAAGCCCTCAGAGAAATGCGCCGCAGTATTACCATGATTTTCCAAGGCTTCAATTTGCTCATGCAAAGAACTTGCCTTGATAATATTTGTTTTCCTTTGGAGTTGGCTCATGTCAGTCGCAAAGAGGCAAAAGAAAAAGCATTGGCATTGCTTGAACTTGTAGGCCTGCCCGACAAAGCCCATGCCTATCCCGCCCAACTTTCAGGCGGTCAGCAACAGCGTATTGCCATTGCCAGAGCCCTTGCTACAAATCCTAAGGTGTTGCTTTGCGATGAAGCCACAAGTGCCCTTGATCCCAAAACCACCGCTGACATCTTGGAACTCATTCGAGACATTAACCGCAAATTGGGTATTACCGTTATTGTCATCACCCACCAAATGAGCGTGGTAGAGGAAATCTGCAATCGTGTGGCAATTTTGGACCAAGGCTATGTGGTCGAAGAAGGCGATGTGTCGGAGGTATTTTCCCATCCCCAATCCCAAGCCGCCAAACGCCTTGTGTTCCCCGAAGAAGAAACCGAAATTTTGCCCACTCAACAAAATGTACGCATCATTCGTTTGGTATTCAGAGGGGCAGAAGAAACAGGCAGACCGCTCATCACCCAAATGGCGGTGGACGAAGGTATTACCGCTAACATTCTCTATGCCTCCACGCGTTGCATTGGGGATAAAATTTATGGCAAAATGCTGCTCAGCCTGCCCGACCACGAAGGCACGGTGAAGCGTGCGATTGCCTACCTATCCAACGGAGAGGATGTTTTGGCAGAGGAGGTGGATGTATAATGGGTAATCTCTTTACAAAAGAAAAATGGCAAGTGGCACTTGAAGTATTGCAAGAAGAAATTCCTGCCGCCTTGCTTGATACCGCCTATTTGACCTTGCTTGCCACATTTTTTGCTGTCCTTATAGGTCTCCCCCTTGGCGTGCTTTTAGTGGCAGGGGATAAAAACGGCGTTTTGCCTTTGCCTCGCTTTGTGTTGTCTATCCTCAATGGTATTATCAATGTATTGCGCTCAGTGCCTTTTCTTATTTTGATGATTGTGGTCATGCCCCTTTCCGAACTCATCACAGGCACTCGCATTGGCACTGTGGCATTTATGGTGCCATTGGTCATAGCCGCCTTTCCCTTCATTGCCCGACTCGTAGAAACAAGCCTGCGCGAACTCAATCCCAATATCATTGAAATGGCGCAAAGCATGGGTGCCACACCCTTTCAAATCATCTGGAAGGTCATGCTCCCCGAATGTGTGCCCTCGCTTGTCTCTAACCTCACCATTGCGATTACCACCATTTTAGGGTATACCGCCATGAGCGCCGCCATCGGTGGTGACGGTCTGGGTAAGATTGCGATTAACTATGGTTACTATCGCTATAACTACCCCGTCATGATTTTGGCGGTTGTGGTGCTGATTTTGTTGGTGCAAATCTTCCAAAGCATTGGCACTTATCTTGCCTCTAAACTTGACCGACGCCAAAAACATTAAAAAACGCTTTTTGGGCGAGGAAAAACCCTCATGCGAGCAAAAAGAGAGAACAAATCGGTGATATACCGAAATGCTCTCTCTTTTTTATTTTTATCTAATAAAATTCGTTGAAACGGGCGTTTCTTTTTTCGGCTGTGGCACGCCTGCCTTTTCACCGGCTTCTTTTAGGCGCAAAAACCATGCCATGTTTCTGGCAAGAGTGCGCATACAGTAAAGCCCCTCTCTGTCCTGCTTGACCTCGTCGGGGGTGTTGCCATGCACCATATTCCAGTAGCGAGAAGAGATGATAGGCATCTCGGAGATGGTAAAATACTTGTTGAGTTGGTCAAAAGTGGCAGTCGTTCCTCCTCGTCTGGCAGAGACTACCGCCGCCGCAGGTTTGAGATAAAAGGGATTTGTTCCGCTGCGCTTGCCTGCATAAAACAGACGATCCATAAAGGAGATCATCGCACCGCTTGCGCTGGCATAATGCACAGGCGAGCCGAATATGTAGCCGTCTGCTTCTATAATTTTCGGGAGCAGGCGATTGACCACATCATCTATGACGCATTTTCCTGTTTTTTGGCAACCACCACAGCCTCTGCATCCGGCAATCGGCTCATTTCCCAGCCATACGATCTCTGCCTCAATGCCTTCTTCTATGAGTGTATTTGCAACTTCGGACAACGCCGTATGTGTAGAGCCTTTTTCGTGCGGACTACCACAAATTAGCAAAACTTTCATCTGTTTTCCCCCATTTTTCATTTCATCACATATAGTATATGCAAAAAATGCAAAAAGGTCAAGTTTTCCTGCCAAAAAAACAGCAAGAATTTTTCAAAAACATTGAAATTGCTATAAATATATGTTAAAATATAGAGTATATAATAGGCTAATTGTTTCGTCATGGTAAAAAAGTCGGAGGGCGAAACAGATATCGACAACCGACTACTATCCACATCAATGAAGAAAAAAGAAATAAAACACTATACAAAATCTTCCATGCTTGTGTTCTTTCTCAAGGGGAGCAAGCGGTGGTTTGCCCTGAGCATCCTCGCCGCCTTTTTGCTTACGAGTATGGAAATGCTGATTCCCCAAATCATCAGTTTTACCGTTGACCATGTGCTGGGAAGCGAGGAGATGGATGTATCGCCTTTTGTTGCTTCTCTCATAGAGAAACTGGGCGGCGTAGAGCGCCTTGCGGACTCGCTTTGGATACTGGCTCTTGCCATTGGCATTGTGGGGCTGTTCAGCGCACTTGGCAAATACATCAATATGTATGCGAATGCCAAAGCATCTGAAAGCATGATGCTCCATATGCGAAAATCCATTTTCTCACATCTGCAAAAATTGCCGTATAGCTGGCATTCCAAAAACCAAACAGGGGATATCATTCAGCGCTCCACCTCGGACGTGGATACCATTCGTAATTTCGTCTCCGAGCAACTCACCTCTGTTTTTCGTATTGTGGTGCTGATTAGTTTTTCGCTGTTTTGTATGTTTTCTATGCATACGATGCTTGCCATTATCTCCGCCTGCTTTATCCCCATTGTGCTTGGCTACTCCACCATTTTTCGCGCCAAAATCGCGCACTATTTTGAAGAATGTGACGAAAACGAGGGCGTGCTCTCCACCATCGCGCAAGAGAATTTGACAGGCGTGAGAGTGGTTCGTGCCTTTGGCAGAGAAGCCTATGAAAAAGAACGCTTTGAAAAGCAAAATCAGCATTATACCAACGCTTGGATCAAGTTTTGCCGTATCCTCAATATTTTCTGGATGTCGGGCGACCTGATTTCCGCCATTCAGGTCATGACGATTATTGTCTCAGGCGCTATCCTTGGTGCCAATGGGCAACTCACAGAAGGCACCTTCATTGCCTTTGTCTCCTACAATTCCATGTTGGTTTGGCCTGTTCGTCAGCTCGGCAGAGTGCTGTCTGAGATGAGCAAAGCAGGGGTGTCTATTGACCGTATTCGTGCGATTATGAACGCTGAGCCGGAGGCAAACGATGCCACCGCCACCCCGTCACTTTCAGGCGATATCGTCTTTTCCCATGTGTCCTATGCCTATGAAAAAGTCCCTGTCTTAGAGGATGTTTCTTTTACTGTCAAAGGCGGATCGGTGCTTGGTATTCTTGGCTCCACAGGTGCGGGAAAATCCACGCTCATGTATTTGCTTGACCGCTTGCTGGAACTAGAGCAGGGAAGCATTACCATAGGTGGCGTGGATATACGAGATATCGACCGCGTCTATCTGCGTAAAAATATCGGTATTGTTTTGCAAGAACCTTATCTATTTTCCCGCACCATTGGCGAAAATATTACCATCACCCAAGACCATACCACGCCCGAGGACCTCGCCCGTGTGACCGAAACCGCTTGCCTTGATGACACCATCGAGGGCATGACCGAAGGCTATGATACCATGGTAGGTGAGCGAGGGGTTACCTTGTCTGGTGGGCAAAAGCAGAGAACTGCCATTGCCAGAATGTTACTGCAAAATGCCCCCATTATGATTTTTGACGACTCGCTTTCTGCTGTGGATGCGGTCACCGATGCCAAAATCCGTGAGTTGCTTTCCCGTCATTTTGGCTCTGCTACGGTAGTGCTCATTTCCCACCGCATTACCACACTCATGCAAGCCGACCATATTTTGGTCATGGACCAAGGCAAAATAGCCGAAGAAGGATGCCACAAGGATTTGCTCGCGCAAGGTGGTATTTACAGTCAAATTTTTGCCCTTCAATCCGCCGATGCCCAAAGCAGAAAGGAGGACTGACATGAAAGAAAGAAAAAATGAAGTCCGCCATCTCAAATGGTTTGGCATACCGGAGCTTGTCCCCTACCTTCGTCCCTATGGCAAAAATATTTTGCTCATGGTCACCCTTGGCATAGTGGGTAGTGTGATGGATATTTTCCTGCCCCTCTTCCAACGCTATGCCCTGGATCACTTTATCGTTCCCAAAAAACTGGATAGTCTCTTTTGGTTTATTTGGGTGTATGTGCTCATGATCCTTGTCCAAGTGATAGCCAACTATTTTTCTTTCCAACACGCTTGCCGTGTGGAAATGTATGTGGGCAGAGACATGAAGCGTATCTCTTTTAATCATCTGCAAACCCTATCTTTTTCCTATTTTAATCAAAATAGCGTGGGCTATATCCATGCCCGTGTTATGAGTGATACCAACCGCATTGGCTCACTCGTTTCATGGAGTTTTATGGACGGTATATGGAACCTCTCGTTTATCGTCGGCGCCACCATTTCTATGCTGATTATCAATGCCAAACTTGCATTGCTGGTGCTTGCCATTGTTCCCGTTGCCGTTTTGCTCTCCTTTTACTTTGAAAAGAAACTCATCTCTTTTGACCGCCGTGTCAGAGAGTGCAATGTATATTGCGAAGTCAAGCCTTACACAACCACCATTGAGGCCATCAAGGAGTTTGATCCCATCGGCATCATCTTCACCGGCGGCCCCAACAGCGTTTATCTCGAGACCTCCCCTCAGGTCGATCCCGAGATCTTCAACCTCAATATTCCCATTTTCGGCATCTGCTACGGCTGCCAGCTGATGGCACATCATCTGGGCGGTCTGGTCACAGAAGCCCAGGACGACAGCGCCCGTGAATACGGCAAG
>JAGBWH010000243.1 GCA_017629925.1 Clostridia bacterium | reverse complement strand
GATGTGGCAACTTTGACTATCCTCGCCCAAAAGGACGGAGACGACAAAAGCAAAGTCATTGAAGTGACCATGAAATACGAAGGCGGTGTTTGGCTACTTGACAGCCTGACTTGTATTCGTTTTTGATGGCAAAACAGTACACAAAACAGCGGACTAAAAGGGCGAAGTGACCGACCTTCGCCCAACCAAAACACAAGAAGTTACCCGATCGGAAAGGTATATAACATGGAATTTTGTGAAAAATTGATGAGACTCAGAAAAACTCATCACATGACACAAGACGATTTGGCACAAGCGATTGGGGTTTCCAGACAAGCCGTCTATAAATGGGAATGTGGTCAATCCTACCCCGAAGCGATGAAACTTGTGGCACTCAAAGAACTGTTTGGCATTAGCATTGACAATCTGCTTGATCCAAACTATGAAGTAGAAACTCCATTCCGTATGCGCCAGCGTAAAGCACGAGAAGTGAAAGTGACAGAAGAGGTCGCACCTGTCACCGAGACACCCGTGGAAGATGCTGCACCTGTCGTAGAAGCAGAGCCTGAATTGCCCACAGCTCATGCAGAAGAAATTGTCGAAATAGAAGATAATGCAGTAAAACCCCCAAAAGAAGCAGAAGAATTACCCACCCCTTCGCCTGAAGTGGCAAGGGAAGAACCTGCGAAAGAGACACTTGCTCCGCCTTCTCAAAAAGAAGAAAAGAAGGGCTTTTTGTCTCGTCTTTTTGGCAGAAGATAAACGGCAAAAAAAATTCTATTCGTCAAGAGTATAGCGCATAAAAAATACCAATTATGGCAATCATTTCCAAAATACGTTTTGTAAGTTGGAGGGGATATGCTGCGAGGTTGTCAAAAGAAAGTCATTCATTTGAAAGATACGAAAAGTAAAATGTTTGACGAAGCCTATTTTATTGTACGAGAACAAGCCACCACAAAAGAGAATGTACCCCTTCGGTCTATGGTCAAAGAAGCCAACCGCATTTTAGCGGAAAATGAGATGAGGGGACGGCACCCACTTCGCGCAAAGCGATGGTTTTGGGGGATGATGATACTATCCTTTTTTTCGGGCATTTTGTTTTGGTGGCTTTGTTATGCGCTCTTTTTTATGTAGAAAGGAACATTCATGCCAAAAGAAAGAAAGATGTCTGCCTCTGCCCAGGCAGGGAAGATATCCCAACAACCTAAAAAAACAACCAAAAGTAAATCGTCAGGCAAGAAGAAAACCACGATAAAAATACAAAAACCCCCCCTGGTTAGTGCAGAAAAACCGACCAGAACCGTCAAAACCACCGCCACACCTAAAAAAACCACCCGCTATCCTTCCCAAAAGGGACGCCAAAGCAAACTCCGTGTGATGATGCTCGGTGGGCTTGGTGAAATCGGCAAAAACATGGCGGTCATTGAGTATGGCGGTGACATGATTGTCGTTGATGCCGGACTTAGTTTTCCCGATGAAGATATGCTTGGCATTGACCTTGTCATTCCCGACATTTCTTATCTGGAAAAAAATGTTCATAAAATTCGCGGTATTTTGCTCACCCATGGTCATGAAGACCACATAGGCGCTTTGCCTTATGTATTGCGCTCCATTCGTGTGCCTGTCTATGCCACCCGTATGACGGTGGGCATTTTAAGTTATAAATTAAAGGAAGCCAAACTTGACTACAATCCCACCATTTATACTGTCAATGCAGGAGACACCGTAGCACTTGGCTGTTTTCAGGCGGAGTTTGTGCATGTCAATCACTCCATCGCTGACGCTTGCGCCATTGCCATCAAAACCCCCGTTGGCACTGTGTTTCACACAGGCGACTTTAAACTCGATGTCTCTCCCATCGACGGTCAGCTGATAGACCTTCGTCGTTTGGGCGAAATTGGACAGGAGGGCGTGCTTCTTATGCTCGGTGAGTCCACCAATGCCGAGCGATCCGGATTTACCCCTTCTGAAAGAACGGTGGGCAATTCCTTTGACCAAATCTTTTTAACCCATAAAGACAAGCGTATCGTCATTGCTACATTTTCTTCAAACGTGCATCGTGTGCAACAGATTATCAATACCAGCATTAAGTTTGGCAGAAAAGTGGCTGTGCTTGGCCGTAGCATGGTGAATGTGCTTGACGCGTCTGTTGAACTTGGTTACACAGACCTGCCCGAAGGCACACTCATTGACGTAAGCGAAATTCGTCGCTATAAGCCCGAACAACTCACCCTCATTACCACAGGTAGCCAAGGCGAGCCTATGTCTGCCCTTTACCGTTTGGCATTTGGCGAGCATGAAAAGGTGCGCCTTACCTCATCCGACCTTGTGGTGCTTAGTTCGAGCGCCATTCCTGGCAACGAAAAACTCATCAATAAAATCATCAATGCTTTAATTCGTGGTGGCATTCATGTGCTCCATGACCGTGCCGCTGACGTACACGTATCGGGACACGCGTGCAGCGAAGAACTCAAACTCATGCTCGCCCTGATTAAGCCTAAGTATTTTATTCCCATTCATGGCGAAAGTCGACATCTTTACGCCCACAAAGAAATTGCTGAATTTATGGGCATCACCCCCGACCGTATTTTCCTGCTTGACATTGGTCAGGTCATGGAGTTTGACGGCGAGGGCGCACATCACGCCCCACCTGTGCCTGCGGGCAGAGTGATGATTGACGGCGGTGGGATTGGTGATGTGGGTAGCGTGGTGCTTCGTGACCGCCGTACCCTGTCTCAAGAGGGACTTATCGTGGTGGTGGCGGCGATCAGCGAAAGTGACCGTTCACTCGTCACACCCCCTGAAATCATTTCCCGTGGGTACGTCTATATGCGCGATGCGGAAGAACTGATTGAAGAGGCGCGCTATGTGGTCGCCAAATCCATTGACGATTGCCTCATCCGCCCCCGCATTGACTACGCGCAAATGAAAGAAAAAATCAGAGGCGACCTTTCCAAATTCTTGTTTGCCAAAAACAAACGCTCACCTATGATTTTATCTATCATTTTGAATGTGTGATGCTTGTTCGCCACAGGCGAACACGCAATGAATTGCAACCTTGCGGCTGCATGAATTGAAATCACAGATTTCATGAATTGCCTGAGGCATGAATTGTGCCCCAAGGCACATTGGTTGCCATTCAATTCATGGAGGAGGCAGTATGCCGACGAGAAATCATGGCCAGTCCAATTCATGATGCGTGAGCATCAATTCATTTATCATAACAAACAGAGCAAGAATAGAAGGTTTTATCCTTTTATCCTTGCTCTTTTTTTGCGGGAGGATGATATCCTCCCCTACGATGATTGTCGCAAACATTCTGTCATGCCCTTTGGGCATTTCATGTGGCGGAGCCACATTTCAAGCGCGAAGCGCAATTCATTGCGAGTTCGCTTGCAAAGTGAACTCCCCTGCGTCTTTATTCCAATCTCTGCCTTTGGGAATTTGTTGCCATTCTTCGGCTGTTCCGCCAAAGATAATGGTAGTAAGTGAAGTGCAACGCTGAAAGACGTATGAGCCGATTTGCTCTATGGTTTTAGGCAGGGTAACGGTTTTGAGGGAAGTGCATCCGCGAAACAAATTGTTTGGCAGGTAGGTCACGCCCTCGGGAATGGTTATCTCTTCCAGCGATTCGCAACTATAAAAAGCACGATTGCCAATGCTGGTAAGAGCAGAGGGCAGGGTGATATTTTTAAGGCTCACACAACCGTAAAACACATTGTCTTGAATGGAAAAGATTTCGTCATGTAGCGAAACGGATGTCAAAGCGGAGCAACCGGAAAACAAACCGTATTGCAAAATTTTCATGGTGGAGGGAATGGTCACGGAGGTGAGGGAAGTGCAATTTTCAAAGGCTTTGTCACCTATGATGGTAATGCCTTCATGCAGGGGGACTGCGCTGAGTTTTTTGCAACCGGAAAACGCGCCCTCGGCGATGGTATCCACAGCAGAAGGAATGGTGACGCTTTCAAGGTTTTCGCAGTAGCGGAAAGTGAAACGTCCCACGCGTGTAATGCGTTCGGGGAGTGTCAGGGAGACGAGCGAGGTGCATTTTGAGAAAACAGACCAGCCCATTTTTTCAATGCTATTGGGCAGGGTAATGTCAACCAGACTTGTGCAACCATAAAAAGCGGACGTGCCCACATAAGTGATGCTGTCGGGGAGTGTCACACTTTGAATATGAGTGGCATCCATAAAGGCGTAGTTTTGAATGGCGGTCACGGGTTTTCCTTGAAAGGTGGCAGGGATCACCAAATTTTTATCTTTGTTTTGCCCGATGCTTTCAACAGTATAGCTCTCCCCATCTTCTGTGCTAAATTCAAGCCCCGTTTGATCGATGACGGTATTGGCGTCCTCGGTGGTGCTGGGGGGAGTGGTCGCATCAGGGGTGGTAGAGTCGGGCGTGGTGGTGGTATCGGGGGTGGTGTTGCCTGATTGACAACTCAAAAGGCAAAGTCCGAGTAGCGTGCATAGCAAAACAAGAGAAAATAGGCGACAAACACACTTTGACATAGTCTTCTTCCTTTTCTTTTTATAGTTTTTTATAATTTTTGGCAACGGACATCTTCACCACGGAACAGAAGTGGCATAAAATGACCGAGCAAACGGCTGGATATGCGGTCATCGTAACGGGCGCGGATCTCACCTGCGGTGAGGTTGGTGCTGATAATGGTGGATTTTCCGCGATTGAGACGGGTATTGATGAGGTTATAAAGGCAACTCACCGAAAAAGCCGTTTGAAATTCTGTGCCTAAATCGTCAATAATCAGCAAATCGCACGTCTCGTAGCGTTCGCTTTCGTGGTTGTCTTCCCCGCGTGTGCTATGGAAACGCTCGTGTTCATAGACGCCAATGATATTTTGCGCACTTTCATAGAGCACATCATACCCTTTTTCAATCACCACCGTGGCAATGGCGGTAGAGAGGTGGGTTTTGCCTAACCCCGTTGCACCCATGAAGAGCAAGTTGCCTGATTTTGAGGAAAAGTTTTCGGCAAAGGAACGGGTAATGCTCAAATTTCTTTTCATCTGCTCACGGTCTGCGCCTTTATAGTAGTCAAGAGAAAAGTTATCAAATGTTTGTGTGCCAATGAGATGCCCAATACCGCTTGTTTTGAAGCCTTCAAGGGCAAGCAAATGCTTCATGCAACGGCACATTTGCAAATCAATATACCCCGAGTCGCCGCAAAGCGGACATTCATATTGAGGCTCGGTAAAGTTTTTAGGCAAACCAAGCGAGGCGAGCAATTCTTCTCTTGCCTCTTGCAAAGACAAATTTTGGGCTTTGAGCGCACTTAACTTTGCCTCTTTTTCGGGCGAATTTGCCATGATGGCAATGCCGAACAGTTGCATAGCAGTTTGCGATAGCGCACGGTCAATTTCCACAGCTTCAGGCGCTTGCGAATGGAAAAACACGCGATTTTGTTCGGCTTTTTCAAGGGCGCGCGCACGTCTTTTCGCCAATATGTCTTTGACTGCGCGATAATTTTCTTTTGATGCCATATTGTTTTATCCTTTATTTTGTATTGAAGGGGCGAGCCTTATTCGTCTTCGGGCTTGTCCTCTATTTTTCCATAACTTCTTTCCAGTGCACGAGCAAAGAAATCGTCGGTACAAAAACTGCTTTCACAGCTCTCTTCCTCCACTTTCTTTTGCTTGCTTTTCGCAGTATAGGTCTTTGCCTTTTGCTCTGTTTCTCGGCGGAGCAATTCTTCCACTTGGGCAAGGGTACGGCACCCTGCATCATACCACCGCTTTAAGATGGCATCTGCATATTTCACCAATGCTTTTTGGTGGGTGTCAACAGTCATATCATAGGCAAGACCGATGATATCCATATCAAAGCCAAAGTCGCAAATCCAGCGCACAAAACAGGCTTGTTCTGTTTTGGAGAGGGAACGCTCCCCAATGCCAAACAAACGGCGGAGTTTGCCTTCACTCGAAGAAGCCATTTCCAATCTTTTCAGATGTTGGTCCAAGGCTTCTGTGGTGTCAATGCCGTCGTCATATAGTCCCACCGCCATGCGCTCCACGTAGCGAAGGGTAAGTTTACCACGACGGGCGCAGTAGGAGACCAGCGTCATAATGTAGGAAAAGTCGAGATGGAGTTGCTCGTGAAGTCCCACAATCACCGCAATTTCGGTGGGATTAAAGAGCCGTCCCATAAGGCGCTGACATTCGTCTATGAGTTCGCCCATGTCGTGGGCGGTAATGTAGGCGGCGTTTTCATCCTCACCACGGGGGGCGAGGTCACGGGAAGAGAGCATTCCTTTTTTTTGGGGGGTAGCAGGCGCGGGCGTCTCTGTCGGCTCTCCCTCCACTAACACGCCACATTCTTCCCAATAGGCAATCGCACCTTTCACCCGTGCTTGACTGCAACCTGAGGCTTGCGCCAAAGCTTTGATATCGGCGGTGCTTTGCCCTGCCACAATCACGAGCAAAACGCGCAAGTCCTCTGCTGAGGCTTCCATCAAAAATGGGGAATTGGGTAAGTTGCCTAAGGCGTCTTTTATGTTGTTTTTGAGTGTGTAGATTTTCATTTAGGGGCGTCCTCCTCGCTGTGGCTGGCTTGGCGCAGACGGTAGCACAGTTGAAGCAGGGCGTCGGAGAGGTGCATATTTTCGATTTCAACACCGTCAATATGCAAATCAAGTTCCGTGTCGGAAAAGTTCCAAATTCCCTTAATACCGGCGCGTGCCAATTTCTGCGCCACTTCTTCCGTGGCGGCGGAGGGAATCGCTAAAATACCAATGGTGACCTCGTGTGCTGTGCACCACTCTTCCATATCCGCGGCATCCAGCACAGGCAGACCTGCCACAGTAGTGCCAATGAGGGCAGGATTGGTTTCAAAAATCGCAAGCTTTTGAATACCACGGCGTTCAAGCATCGCACCTTCCACCAGGGAATGTCCCAGATTGCCCAGCCCCACGAAAATGGCAG
>JAGBWH010000027.1 GCA_017629925.1 Clostridia bacterium | reverse complement strand
GTATCCACATTATGATGAATGTATTTTACCTTGATGGCGTGGGTGCTTAAATACTCTGTTAGATCCTCTGCCATTTGCTTGGTGAGGGTAGTGACCAGCACTTTTCCGCCTGTTTTGGTTGTTTGACGAATTTCAAAAATCAAATCGTCCACCTGCCCTTCAATGGGGCGAATGATGACTTCAGGATCAACGAGCCCTGTGGGACGAATGAGTTGCTCTGCCACGGTGGTGGAATGTTCCTTTTCATAAGGGCCAGGCGTGGCGGATACACAAATGATTTGGTTGAGTTTTTGCAAAAATTCCTCAAAATAAAGGGGGCGGTTATCATAAGCGGAGGGGAGGCGGAACCCATATTCCACTAAGTTGGTTTTTCGGGCAGTATCTCCACCACTCATGCCTCTTACCTGGGGAATGGTCACATGAGACTCATCAATAAACAAAAGAAAATCTTTGGGAAAATAGTCCAGCAAAGTGTACGGTGTTGAGCCTGCGGGTCTTCCTGAAAGCACGCGAGAGTAGTTTTCTACCCCTGAGCAAGTACCAATTTCACGGAGCATTTCGAGGTCATAGCGGGTGCGCTCGTATATCCGTTGCGCTTCAATGAGTTTGTTTTGCGCACGAAACCACTCGGTGCGCTCCATCATTTCTCTTTCGATTTCGGCCAATGCTGCTTCGCGTTTGCTATCCGAGACGGCATAGTGAGTGGCGGGGAAAAATGCCATGTAAGAAAGGGTTTTTAGAAACTCCCCCGTGACGATATGCATCTCTGTGATGCGTTCGATTTCATCTCCGAAAAATTCCACCCGAATGGCGTGTTCCGACTCGGAGGCAGGCACCACTTCTACCACGTCTCCGCGCACACGGAATTTTCCGCGCGTGAGTGCCACGTCATTGCGCTCATAGTGAATGGAGATGAGCCGACGAATAAAAGCATCTCTGGATACGGTCATGCCCGGACGAATACCGACCACCAAATTTTTATACTCTTCAGGATCGCCCAAACTGTAAATGCAAGACACACTTGCCACAATGATCACGTCTCGCCTTTCAAAGAGGGCGGAGGTGGCACTATGGCGCAGTTTGTCAATTTCTTCATTGATGAGCGCGTCTTTTTCAATATACATATCCCTGCCGGGAATATAGGCTTCGGGTTGATAGTAATCGTAGTATGACACGAAATATTCTACCGCATTGTTTGGGAAAAATTCTCGCATTTCCGAGCAAACTTGGGCAGCGAGGGTTTTATTGGGCTCAAGTATGAGGGTGGGGCGGCCTGTGCGCTGGATCACATTTGCCATGGTAAAAGTTTTACCCGAGCCCGTCACACCGAGTAGCGTTTGCATTCTTTCTCCGTTCTCCACTCCACGACAAAGCGTTTCAATGGCTTGCGGTTGATCCCCCGTGGGGGTAAAAGGGCTAACGAGTGAAAAAGATGACACAAGGTCCCCTCCCTTCTTTTTTGTTTTTTTGGGGTTTTGATTATGAGCGTGATTTAGGGCAAGGACGCGTCATTTTAAGACAGAATGTCCCCGCCGCACACAAAAGAGACGCCAAAGCATAGCCCAGTGTGAGCCATACGTCTCGCATGAGCACCTCGCTTGTGTGTAAAGTATAGTGTCTGCCAAGTCTTACAGCGGCATAAAAGGGGATGTGGCTCGCCCATTTTGTGAGATTGCCCGAAGAGGGAAGTGGCGCCCATGTGTCGGAGAGCAAAAATCCAAACACAAGACAAAAAGCGGAAATCACCAAAGCCACGCTTTCGCGTTTGGTGCATCCAATGAGAATGCCCAGTTCTATAAAAAAGAGCAAAGCGGGGGTTTGCACCAGCATGGCTTGAAGCAAATGAAGGGGAGAGACGACAATGCCGTCTATCCACCCCAATACCACGAGGGTGAGGGCGCAAACGAGAAATTGAAGTATGCCAATCGTAAACCCGGGCAGGGTATAGCCGAGCAACATTTCACCTTTTTGTAGAGGGGAAAGCGACAGCCGCAGCAGGTAAGCGGATGAAAAATCCCGTGCCACAAGGTAGGCCATGCAAGGCGTCATAAAGGCAAACATACAAAGGGTAAGACTGGGCACGAAATAGGCGGGATGTAGCCACGCCACACGATGCAGTTCGTAGTGGGCAATAAAGCGAAACAAAATCAGCACCGCCACGGGAAAACCTAAAAAACAGGTATACCCAAAAGAACTTTTTAGGATTTCTTTGACATTTCTACGGTAAAACAAACGTGCTCTTCTCATACGGCAGCCTCCTCGTCCTTTTGCAAAACCGCCAAAGCCTGGGCAAGAGAATGGGTGCCTGTTTTGGTGAGCAACTCGTCTTTTGTACCCACGGCACATAGACGCCCGTTCACCAAAACGCCAATACGGTCTGCCAAAATATCGGCTTCTTCTGTATTTTCTGTGGCAAGTACGAGGGTGATTTTTCTCTTTACTTGCATGAGCATATGCCAAATTTCTCTTTTGGCAAGATGGGGCAGGACATGGGCAAATTCGTCCACAAGCAAAATGGCGGGGTGTGAAACGATCGCCATGGCAAAACTGAGGCGTTGTTGCAACCCAAGGGGGAGGTCTTTGACTTTTGTATGCTCCTTGTCTACAAGGTCGCACATCCCCATAATATGCCCGGCTCGCTCCTGTGCCTCTCTTTTATGAAGGCCGTAAAAGGAGGCAAACAACTCCAAATTTTCTCTGGTAGTGAGTTCTGGGGAAAGCCCCATTTCGTGGGGGGTGTATTGCAAGGTTTTCATTGCGCGGGATTTGTCGCCCGTGATGCTATATCCCATGAGTGCGGCATCACCTGAGGTGGGCGGAACTAAGCATGCGAGCATTTTCAGTAATGTGCTTTTGCCTGAGTTTTTGCCCCCCAGCAACACAAACAGTTCTCCCTGGGGAATGGATAAAGACAAATCGTTTATGACGACGGTTTTGTCATACACTTTTTTTAGATGAGTGATATAAATGGCTTCCATTTATACATCCTCCTGTGGGTGGTCTTTTTTGTGGTTGCTTTGTTTTTGGCGGACAAATCGCCACAAAATGCCCACGCACCAAAGTACCGCAATGCTTACCCCAACGCCTGCCATATCAATTGCCACGTCTTTCATATCAAAGGCGCGACCTTCCACATAGATTTGATGCCATTCGTCGGAGAGGGCATAAAGAAAGCAAAAGAGTGCCACAAAAAGGGCTTTATAGTAATCTTGTAGAGGGGCTGTTTTGGGATAAGCCAAAAGCAGTAGCCATAAAAAAAGAGCAAGTGTGGCAAATTCAATGCCGTGGGCAAGCGTGCGAACAAGGGTGTGTATTTTGCCTGTAATCGTGGTTTGTTCGGGCAAGGGGCGTTCGCTTAGGTCAGGCACCACCACATCCACCACCACGTCCGTCACCGATCCGCTAATGGTGGCGGAAGAGGCAGCGGACTGCGCGGATTGATAGAAAATAAATGCCATATTTCCCACCACCAGCAAAAGGCACAGCCATGTGAGGCATAACCTGCCTCGCTCTTTTAGAAAGCGTTTTATCATACTTTGTTTGACTCCAAATTAAATTTGAATGAGATCAATCGGTGCAAAAGACAGATATATCTATTTTACCACATTTTCGCCCTTAAAACAACCCCTAAACTGAATTTTATCTATCGCTTAATTATTAAAAGAAATTTTTATCTGTAAAACGGCAAATCGTCGTCACAAACAGCAAAAAAACGGATGATTTTTACCCTGCGGCATTGACTTTTTGGGGGGATAAAGTTATAATAGACTAAGTGAAATCGTGCATATTGCATAAGCAGGAGAAATTATGTCTGATTACGAAAGATACAGCGATTATAACCACATAGGCGAGGATAACATTGAGGATGTCTATCCGCCCCCGCTGTGGATTAAAATTTTACGGGTGATGTTTCGCGTTATGCTCATTTCCGTCTGCGTGTTGGTATGTGGCATCTTGGGATTTCGCCTCATTCTCTCAGGTTGGTATCCCGCAGCCATGAAACGCTTACACGTAACGGAACCGATGCGTGCTGTCATTGCGGAAAAAGGGGAATTGGATGTATATACCCAAACTCTGGTAGTGCCTTACGAGGACCGTGCGACGGGATTTTTTATTGCAGACAATATGTTTTTGGTAAAAGACACGGGTAGTTTGCAAATCAGCGTTCGCACAAATGTCAAGCAATATAGCAGAATTGCCGAGCATTACAAGGTAGAATGCCCTGAAGATTTAACCGACTTTTTGGTATTTACCCTTCATTATAACAACCAAAATGACGCTGATTCGACCAATACCCCCACCGAAATCATTGAAATAACCTATACCCCCACCAAAATCATGAAAGAATCGCACATGGGCTACGATTACTATAAAATTTGCTTTGACGGCATCTCTCTTGCAGATAATATCCCTTGGTATCGGCTCAATATTCACATAAAGGGATACGAAGATACAGAAAAAATTCCTGCCGCCTCGATTGTCATTTATGAAAACAATCCCGAATATAGCAAATTTACCCCCTATACACCTTCGAAAAAGGAGTTGGGACAATGAAAGAAATCACAGTTAAACTCACCGGTCAAAATAAAAAGAGCAGAATCGCTTTGCTCGTGTTTTCCCTGGGGCTGCTTTTGGTGCTGGCGCTTTTGTATATGCCCAATAAAAATTATCGCTGGCTCAACGAAATGCTGTTTATGAGTTATGGTGTGGTCATGATTTATGGGGCAACGCGGTATGTATTTTGTGTTTATACCTACGAAATCGTATGCCTTGAGGAAGAGTGGCTTCTCATCGTCACCGCCACCTATGGTAAACGAAACACCACCCTGTGTCGCATGAAAATGGACCAACTCGAATCTATCAGCGCACCGATAACAAGCCGAAAACAAGCCAAATCCATTACCCGCGCAGATAAAGAGTCAATTTTCTATGTCTTCCATAAAAATGCCATTCCCGAACGCATTTGCTTTGTGACTTTCGTTGATACAGACGGAGAAAAATCGGTACTCTCTCTTGAAGCGGAGGAGAGCTTCTATCAAACACTC
This sequence comes from Clostridia bacterium, assembly GCA_017629925.1. Taxonomy (GTDB): domain Bacteria; phylum Bacillota; class Clostridia; order Oscillospirales; family CAG-272; genus UBA1740. The sequence goes on along the minus strand of JAGBWH010000027.1, from coordinate 1,336 downwards.
ATGGAAAATCACGCTTTTTTGCAAAATGAAACAATGTAAGGAAAAAATAAAATGTCAGAGTTTTTAGAAATTTGTATGCTCATTTCTTTTGGCTTTTCTTGGCCGCTGAATGTGCTGAAATCCTATCGTGCTCGCACAACGAAAGGCAAGAGTCTCGCCTTTTTGTGCCTCATTGTGGCAGGGTATATGTGCGGAATTGTATCCAAACTCGTTGCCCCCACCGAACCTAAATGGTATGTGCTGTTTTTCTACATTCTCAATATGACAATGGTTATAGCAGACCTGCTTATGTATGTTCGCAATGATCGTCTCGACAAAGCAGCGCAGGCAAGCGAAAATAAATAAGGAGAAAATGAAATGAAAACTGTAAAGATTTTAGCCATTGGTAATAGTTTTACCCAAGATCCTCTCCGCTATTTGCATGATATGGCGAAACAAAGAGGGGTGAATGTAAAATGCGTCAATTTAGTGATTGGTGGATGCTCTCTTGAACGCCACTATCGCAATATGCTCTCCGAAAAACCTCTTTACTTTTTGGAACTCAATGGCGAAGGTAGCGGTTTTCAAGTGTCGCTAAAAGATGCACTCGTGTGCGACCAATTTGATATCATCACCCTCCAGCAAGCCAGCCATTTTAGCCATCTTCCCCATACCTACCATCCTTATATAGAAGAACTTGCACATTATGTGCGCCGCTATCAACCTGCCGCCAAACTGTATATTCAGCAAACATGGGCGTATGAGGATGAAAGCCAACGTCTCAGAGCAGAACTTGGCTTTACCACCCACGGGGAAATGATGAAGCAGGTGGCAGACAGTTATGCCGAAGCCGCACAGCTCATCGGGGCAGACGGTATCATTCCCTCTGGCTTTTCTATGTATCGTGGCGTGAAGGCGGGGCTGAAAATGCACCGCGACACCTTCCATGCGTCTCTGGGCGTGGGACGTTATGCCCTTGCCCTGACTTGGCAACAAGCCCTTTTGGGATTGCCCGCCAAGGAAGACGAATTCTCCTGCTTTGATGTGCCTGTGACCGAAGAAGAACGCCTCTCCGTTCGCCGTGCCGTAGATACTGCCTTTTCGCATCCGGGCGTAGACGATTAAGCAAGCAGACACTCTCCGATTGGTGCTGAAAAATATCGTCTTGCCCTGCCTCTATACGGCACAAGGCTTACATTTTATCCCAATCATCGAAAATATCAAACTCATAGGCGTGCGCCCACACATAAAAGAGCATAGGCTCCTTAGGCTCTGCCCTAAGTAAAATCATATCGCAAAATTTCAAAATGGCAATCGTATGTTTCAAAAAGGAGACAACTTATGCGAGAGACAACAT
>JAGBWH010000026.1 GCA_017629925.1 Clostridia bacterium | reverse complement strand
TGTAAGCGGAGATGTCGGAAATTTCTTTTGCTTTTACCCATTTGCCTTCTTCGGGAATGGGTGCAGGACCATGGTTGGGGCCTTTAGCGACGACGCACATTTCTTCTACTTCTGTGCTCATAGCGTATTTACATTCATTTGCCATTTTATGTAGTTCTCCTTATGAAATTTAGATTGTTTTTTCTCAAATTACAGCACGATTTCGCCTTCATTGCAACCGAACGCTGCATTGGATTCGTCGGTGTCAATGTGCATAGCAGGGGCGAATTTGGGGCTTACACGAACCACAACATCATCAAAGATGAGGGGGCGCATACCGTTTGTTTTTACTTTTACGATTTGCTTGTCGGATACGCCGAATTCTTCTGCTGCTTCGGGTGTCAGGTGGATGTGACGTTTTGCTGCGATGACGCCTTCGGTGAGTTCAACTTCGCCGCAAGGACCAACCAGTTTGCAAGCGCCGCTACCAGCCACGTCACCACTTTCACGGATGGGGGCTTTCACGCCGATGCTACGAGCGTCTGTCAGAGACAATTCCACTTGAGAAGAAGGTCTTTCGGGACCGAGGATAGAGGCTTTGAGTGTTCCCTTTTCGCCTACGATCGTTACTTTTTCTTCGCAAGCGAATTGACCAGGTTGGCTCAAATCTTTCTTTTTGGTGAGCTCATAGCCCTTGCCAAACAGAATTTCGACATGTTCACGGCTGAGGTGAATGTGTCTTGCTGATGTTTCAATCAACACTTTTGCCATGGTAAATCTCCTTTTTGATGTATCTTATTTTTTTATTTTCGCATCATCTGAATGAGAGGCGTGGTAATAGCCCAAACTTCTCTTGATACCATTATAACACAATATTTTTGAAAAGTAAATGTCATAATATAAAATTTTCTGACACAAACTACAAAAAATATCATCTTAGAGGAAATATGTCATGAACGAACAAGAAAAAGAGAATGAACAAAGAGAAGATTGCCCCAAAGAAGAGGGGATGCGAGACCCTGATACGCTTGATGCCATCAAGGAAAGCGGGAGTACTTTTGCAGGCAATGAAACTGAAGCATTTCATTGCATTAGCATCATTGGGCAAATTGAGGGACACTATGTGCTGGATAGCACACAAAAAGTGACCAAATATGACCACATGATCCCTCTACTCATTGCCCTTGAAGAAAGCCATAAAGTGGATGGTATTTTGATTGTGCTCAATACCATGGGCGGAGATGTGGAGGCAGGGCTCGCCATTGCAGAGGTGATCGCTTCCCTATCCAAGCCCACCGTCTCCATCGTGCTAGGTGGTGGACATTCGATTGGCGTGCCGCTCGCGGTGTCTGCGAAAAAGTCTTTTATCGTACCCTCTGCCACCATGACCATACACCCTGTTCGTACCACAGGAACTGTGATATCCGCTCCGCAAAGTTTTGACTATCTCAGACAAATGCAGGACAGAATTGTGCGCTTTGTGGTCTCTCACAGCAAAGTAGAGGAGGGGTATTTTCGTGAAATTTTAATGGATACAAAAGCCCTCGCAAATGATATCGGAACGATACTGGACGGGCATGAAGCGGTAGAATGTGGGCTGATTGATGCGGTGGGGGGCGTGGCAGAAGCACTCCAAACCCTTCGA
>JAGBWH010000242.1 GCA_017629925.1 Clostridia bacterium | reverse complement strand
ATCTTTTTTCATTTTCGCTCCTTTCGTCTTGTTTACCGTACTGCTGTAAAACGAACTTTTGAGCTTTGCTCAAAAATCAGAGTTGTCTTGTTTTAGTTCGCTTTGCTCACGCGAAAGATTCACTTTGTGAAATATGCATTTCAAAAGTGAAAGCGATATAGCTTTGCGTTGCAAAGCAGCGATATAGACAAGCGTTGCTTGTCAGCGATATGTTCGCCTGTGGCGAACGCGGTTGAAAGTCCGCTTCCTATAAACAGACCATGTTGAAAGTTTAGTTTGTCTTGCACGCAAGACAAACTAAAGCGATATAAATCCTCACGGATTTGCGATATGCTTTTGCATACCTCGTCGCAGACGAGATATACAAAACCGCGATATTTGCCTTGCGGCAAGCGATATGCCGCGAACTGCGCGGCGTGAGGATTTATATGTAGCGTACTTTCAACCACGTTTGCCAGAGGCAAACATATCGCTGACAAGCAACGCTTGTCTATATCGCTGTTTGCCATGCAAACAATATCGCGCTCTGCAACGCCGAGCATATCGCTACCGAATGAAATGAGGTAAATATTATGAACAAAACAATTAAAGAATTCGCAGTCAAACTTACCATGTTTTGGAGTAGGGCATAAAAAGAGCCATTTTCTTGCGGTGCAATATTTTATTCGCAAAACAAAAATGCGAGCCTCGAAAAATCGAGGCTCGTTTGTTTTTTGTCAAATACCTTTTCTGCTTTTTAGTCAAACACCTTTTCTACCTTAAAGTCATCGACACCGAACATATACATATATCCGTCAATGTATACGCCACGCTTGAAGATGTTGTCTCCCTCAAGGCGGACATTGACAAGTTCTACAAGGTCGTATCCGTCAAAGTGAAGAAGGATATATCTGCTATCGTGTGGGTTTGAGATGTAGTTGGTATGTTTTATGCCAATGCCGACAAGTTGATGCTCTCTGTCTACATAGTAAGACTTATACTCGGTGGCGTATTGGGTATTTTCCAGTTCATAACTGCATACCGAGCGCACACCGTCGGATGTTTGTTCGTAGACTTCCACTTTGAAACTGCTCCAACGGTCACCGCGGCCAATGCCTAAAAGGTAGCCATTTCCGAGATTGATGAGCGAGGTGGAGAAGCCCTCAATGGTGCCAGTGTCTTTGTAGGTGATGTGAGCAAGGTCGGATAGGTCAAAGAAGAATACGGGATCGGATAGCTCAATAGAGGTGCAAACATAAGCGGTGTTTTTATCAAATCTGACCGATTGCACTTCCTCGCGGGGCGGGGCGAAATCAATCACAGACGCGACCACTTCAAAGGTGGCAAGGTCGATGCAATAAAGGCTGGCATTGGACTGCCCTGTGGCGGTTTGGAGAATATCTGGTCGCGTGTTTTCATAATGCCGGGGTGAGATGATAGTGGCGTTTGTTGTGGTAAAGACGCGAAGGATGCCTTGATACTCATCCATGCTCCATTGGTCCTTGACATAGCCTCTGACTGTTGCACTTCCTTTCACTTCAAAGGTGTCGCCGCCGTAGGTCAGGCAGGATATCTCTGTCATGGCATTTCTGGTGGTGGAGCCGTCTTCGTTTTCCTTTTGGTCTGCGAATACATGGGTGAGGAATAGATGCTCCTTTGACACATACACATTTTGGGAATAGGAGAGATAAGCGGCTGTTCCCTTGAGATCGAGCGAGTTTTCATCCAGTTTTAACACAACGGTATAACGGCTCTCATTTAGCCTCTCGGGGGAAAGGACATGGCTTGCAGGAATGGGATAGGCGCCGTTGCCTTCGTTGATCTGAGGCAAAAATGTGCTGACATCATCAAAATCCAAGTCTTCTCGAAGGATGGTAAATTCGGTGAGAAGCAGAATATGACCGTCCGTCAAACGAGAGGAGAGATATGCGCCTGTGATGGTGAATTCATCTTTTTTTGTAATATTGGCAGGATCGCTGACATCAAGAGAGAGCACCCTCACATAACGGCTTATCTTGTCACTCTCTGTTTGGTGGTGCTGCGAGATGATAGTGGCGGTTTGGCAATCGTCCGAAAGATAGAATTCCCACTGGTCGAAACTCGGATTGTTTTCTCCGTGGTAAAGAGAATAATTGCCCACCTCGCACGTGTTTTCCTTGTCAATCAAAAAGATGCGAAGTTTGTCTACGTCAAGGTAGTAGATATGCGTATCGCTGCGCTTGATGCGGTCGGCTTCGGTGATGCCTTGCACTTGGTTGTCGGTAATTTCTTTATAGGGGGCATCCGATCCAGCGGGTGCGCCGGGGGCAGGCACTGCGTTGTCTTCGAGCATGGTACCCGTTTTTAGACCAAAGGTTTTGATGGCTGACCAAAGCTTTTGGGCATTGTTTTTGTATCGAGGTGGCTGAAAGGTGAGCGCATTGATTTTTTGAATAATGCCGTAATACTCGCTTTGGGCATACTTCGATACGTCGGGCGGCTCGGTGTTGTAGGGCACAAAGAGCCAAAGATTGCAGAAAATGAGCGCAAGGCAGGCGCAAGCGGCAATGCAAGACAATATGGCTTTGTTTCTTTTAGGTCTTATGTTGTGTTGGGGGTGTGCCTCTTCAATGTATTTATCATCGGCAAGGCTTAGCCCTTGATACCAATTCTTTTTCTTCATAAAAATATTCCTTCCCTTGTAAGGTGGTCTCTGAATTTGCTTCTTGTTCTGTGCAAGATGACGCTGACGTGACTTTCCGAAAGACGCATACTGTCTGCAATGTCTTTTACACTCATGGCATACCAATATCTGCGCATGAATATCACACGAGCACGAACGTCAAGTGCTTGGAGAAATCCATTGATGGCTTGCTTTAAGGCATATTCATCTTCCACGGACGCCTCGCCGTTGGGGACACATTCCCAATACTCATCCATGATTGTCTCCAGCTGAGCCGAACGCTTTTGCGCACGTTCAAAGCGATAGCGGTCTATGGCAATGTTTCTCGTGATACGGCCAAAAAAGCTTTGCAGTTTATTCGGCTTCTCAGGGGGGATAGCATTCCATGCGCCGTGCCATGTATCGCTCACACATTCATCCGCATCTTCGTGTGAATGGAGGATATTATAGGCAATGGTGTGGCAATATTTGCCGTATTTCGCCTGGGATTCGCCAATGGCATTTTCATTACGCTCGAGATATAGCGAAACGATTTTTTCGTCTTCCATTTGGTCACCTCCTTTGTCACTTTCAAAAAGGCCTTTCACCTAAATAGTCGAAAATTCGCATCCAAATCTTACAGGGAAAAGAAAAATTTTGCAAGTAGTGAAAAAACAATCACCTGCAAAAAACATTTTACCATAGCGCGCGGATTTTGTCCACATCAAAAAGCAAGCGTACGCCATTTTTCATACCTTGCACATACGCTCATATAGAATTTTTGGAAAAAATGCAGATAAGGCTTTACAGCAGCACATTTTTTCATGTATAATAGATATGGTAAGCACCGAGGGCAACAAGTCAAAGTAGCGAATGCCCGTGCATAAAGAACAAGATACCTATCAAAGGGGGAACCAATATGAGTGTCACCTATACAGTGTCTCTACAAAAAATTATAGATGAACTGTCGCTGGAAACATTGCACCTACCTCGTCCTGCAAACGAAATTATGATAGATTGCGCCCACATCAATCGCCCGGGGTTGTTGCTTGCCGGATTTTTTGACCACTATGATGCGGCGCGTATTCAAATTATCGGGCGCGTGGAATACCTGTATTTGCAGAAACTCGATGAAGAAACGCGCAAAAAACGCATGGAAGATTTCTTTGCTGCTCGTCCTGCTGCGCTAATTATCAGCCGTGGTCAAGCGTGTGGCGAGGATTACATGAGTCTGGCGCAAAAATACGAGGTACCCATGCTGCGCACAGAGGAAAGCACAAGCGGATTCATGGCGGCGTTGATCGCTTATCTAAATGTGCAACTCGCGCCTCGCATCACTCGTCATGGCGTGCTGGTGGAAGTGTATGGTGAGGGTGTGCTTTTGCTGGGCGAAAGCGGCGTTGGCAAAAGCGAGGCAGCCATTGAACTTGTCAAAAGAGGACATCGACTCATTGCGGATGATGCGGTAGAAATCAAGCGCGTATCTGCCAAATCCTTGGTAGGAACAGCGCCCGAGGTCATTCGCCACTATGTGGAACTGCGCGGCATTGGCGTGGTCGACATTCGTCGTTTGTTTGGTATGGGTGCCGTGAAACTCACAGAAAAAATAGACCTTATCATCAATTTGGAGCAATGGAAGGAAGGTTATATGTATGACCGCCTTGGGCTTGACGAGCAAAAAACGGACATTTTGGGCATAAAAGTGCCTTCTATTGTCATTCCTGTCCGCCCCGGCAGAAACCTTGCCATTATCATAGAAATTGCCGCCATGAATAATCGTCAAAAGAAAATGGGATATGATACACCCAAAGAATTTTCCGAGAGAATCATGAATATGATGACGGAAGAATAACACAATTTCTATCTTTGCATATCCTACTAACAAGTGGGGCAAGAGCCCTCTTCGAAAGGGAGGATAGCAAATGAATCATAACTGCCTTTGCAATTTGTTTGATGATAATTGCACTTGGATTATTATCCTGGCACTTGTGGTGGTGTTGTGCTGCTGCTGCGGTCACTAACATCCTACATTTCATTCAAGAGGGGCTGTCACATTTAGCGAGAATCAACGCTTCTCATCTAAATCTGACTATCCCCTCACAGGGCGGTCGCTTTTTGCGACCGCCCCTCTTTTCTTTGTCATATCATGGAAAGGAGTGGCATAAAATATAGCGAAAAAAGAGAGGAGAATGTGTGATGTTTATTTATTCTATTCGAGCGTCAACTTTGCGATTTGCAGGGCTTATGATCCTGTCGCTGGCGCTACTTACAGGCGTTTTGGTCCATGCCAGAGCAGATGATGTGGCGGTGGTGAGTTATCAGTATCACAAAATCAAAACCGAAGAAGATAGAGTGGCATTTTTAGAGCAGTTTGGCTGGAAGGTGAAAAGCAAAACGCCAATAGAAGAGCAAGAGTTTACCATTCCCAAGCAGTTTGACCGTGTGATGCTGGGCTACAATGAAATACAAAAATCACAAGGGCTTGACCTGTCTCGCTATCACCACAAAAAAGTCACTCGATACACCTACGAAATCGACAACTACGAGGGATATGAGGGGAAAGTGTATGCCAATTTGATCTTGTATCGAGACAAAGTCATAGGGGGTGACATTTGCTCTGCTGAGGCGTCTCCGGGCGGCTTTGTGCATGGTTT
>JAGBWH010000241.1 GCA_017629925.1 Clostridia bacterium | reverse complement strand
GCATTGGGCGAGATTGGGCTTGACTACCACTACGATGACACCAACAAAGAGTGGCAACTCGCCTTTTTCCATGCACAGATGGATTTGGCAAAAGAGCTGGATTTGCCTGTGGTCATTCATGATCGTGATGCGCATGGAGATGTGATGGATGTGATTTCAGCCCATCCGGGTGTGCGCGGAATTATGCATAGCTTTAGCGGAAGCGCGGAAATGGCAAAAGATTTGGTGCGCCGTGGCTACTATATTTCTTTTTCCGGCACGATTACCTTCAAAGGTGCAAGAAAAACGGTGGAGTCAGCAAAAATTCTGCCCCATAGCCATGTGCTGATTGAAACCGATTGCCCCTATCTTTCTCCCGTACCTTTTAGAGGCAAACTCAATCATTCAGGTCATTTGGTCTATACCAATGCGGCATTGGCGGAGTGCCTCTCCCTTTCCGCCGAGGAATGTGCGGCTTTGACCGCCGAAAATGCCCGCACGATTTTCAAATTATCCTAACAAAAAACCATCTCGAATTTTCATCGAGATGGTTTTTTATTATGATGTACTCAAGTAGATAAGCCTTGCCAATTGATGTCGATGGGCTTCGCGCCCTGTGAAATGAGGCGCATATTGCCCTCATAGGAAGGCACTTTTCGGCAGTAAATCCGCTCCATGTGGGATGCATCCAGCTCAGCTAATGCATGCCATGTGCCACCTTTGCTTAGCTCGGTTTTCACAATGATGGTGTTTTCGCAAAATGCCAAAACATATCTGTTGCGCACCAAAGCATGATTGTCGGAATAGACTTGGCGGGGAAAAGAAGCGGATAAAATGAGGAGTTTGCCGTCTTTTAAGGCTTGCTTTGTTTTGGGGTGTGTCATTTCTTCTTGCATGGAATGGGAGAGAAAAGAGATGACATTGCCACCATGTTCTAATGCCACGGCAAGGCAGGCGTGCGCGGTCTTTTTCGCACCGCCCGTGACGATGGTGTACCCTTGCGACACCAACTTTTCTGCCACAAGTTCACTAAAAGAAATATCATAGTCTCCCACAAGCCTGGACGAAATGATACCCACAGAAGGGGTGGAGAGCAAGTCTGTATTGCCTGCGGCGTAGATGACGATTGGTGCATTTTGCCCCAATTTTTCTTTTAAGGTAAGCGGATACAAGGGGCTTAGGATTGTCAAAGGCGTAATGCCAAGTTCAGATAAGTGGCAGAGGTGAAAGGACAGGTGCATGCTACGCTCCAGCAAAGCGCGTATAGAGCCGGCCTGCTGGGTGGTATATCCCAAGTCCTCTATGTGCCATCCTTGATGCTCGTCTAAAAGTGCTTCAGGGGCAAGCCCTTTTTCTAAGAGTTTTTGCTGTAAATCATACCATTCTTTGGCTGTCAGAGGTGTTTTGTCATCCTCGGGAAATTCTCCGCATAAGGCAAACAAGACTTCTTCATTTTTGGTCATGGTAAATCTCCAAAACTATGCAAAAGTATAGGGGGAATTGAAATGAAAGTGCAATCTACGCCTCGCCTAAATGGGCAGAGATGGCATCTTTGAGTGCTTGCTCCATCAGTGGGCGCATATTTTCTGTGAGATTGGTAAACACAGGATGCTCTGCGCCTTTGCTTTGCGGTAAGCGAAAAGAAATGAGCACGCTGCCGGATATTTCTTCCACAGAAATGGAAAAATGAGATAATTTTGCTAAATATCGTGATTGCTCTAAGATTTCGTCTCTGCGCAAAAATTGATTCCAAATAGAAAGTTTTGTGGCAATGACCATTTGGGTGATTTTCAAAGTTTCGTAGTGATACATAATGTGGGGACGGTCAAATGGCGCGATAAGGCAAAGTCTTTGATAGTAATAGAGCATTAGATAGGCAAGACTTTCCCCACAGATGGTGGTATGCGCGTGCTCACTGACCGTCGGCGGATCGTAGTAGCAGTTTTCATCTGCTAAGTAGGTAATATTTTGAACGATGCTTCGATAGAGTTGCGTGCAGTTATAGTCTGTCTTTTTGAGTAGAAATCTGTCTTTTAGGTAAACATGAGACAAAGACTTTCTCAGCTTTGGGGGCATAAAGTGGGCATCGTCATCTAAAAAGAATTGTGAGATGTTCATTGATAGATCCTTTTTGTGTGGGGAATGGGCATATCTTCCATCAAGCGATAGGCGCCACAATGGAAGGTAATCACTCTAAGGTGAAAAAGAGCGTCAAGTTTTAAGTTGATTTTTCGAATATGGGTGGCGATGTTGCCACGGGTGAGCTCAGTGTTTGGTTTGAGGCAATATCTTTCTAAATCCTCGATTTTTGCACCTTCTTTTTTCGTGTATAGCAGATAGCGGAAAATCATTCTTTCCGTGTGAGTGAGTTCGAGGGGAAGTCCAAGCACCTTGGCGGTGTCCTCTGTTAGATCATCGCTGAAAATGTCATGTTGCAGATGCACGTAACTATGAAAACAGTTTTCTTTTAAGATGGCCAGCAATTTTCGACAAAGCAAATGGCTCTGCGATAAAACGAAAGGAATAAGGTTGTCATGGTATGTGCCTGCTTCGGGATACACCCCAATGCATACGGCATTTTTCTGATGCGCTACTTCTATGATCTCTTCCAACATGGGCGATGTGGCAGGGGATAAAAACACACAAATCGCCCGCTCATCATTTTTTAATTTTTCGCCCAATTCGATGGTGGAAACGTCATCAGAAAATAGACCTTTGCGGTAAAGCATATCTCGCACGATGGTGCGATTGTCAAAGTCATCATCAATCAAATATAGCAAAATGAACCTCCATGGCGCCTTTCGTGTATTCAATATAGCACATTTTCCACAAAAAATCAACCATCATTTGCCGTTCTTTTCATTCTTTTCCATACATTTTTCGCTCTACATACAAAAAGAAAGGCTTAGAGCATCGCTATGCATATATGCATATAAAAAAGAGGTGCTCAAAGCAAGTGAGCACCTCCTATGATAGGGGTTTTAGGTCTCTTGGACTATCAAAGCGAAGGCGGAGTTCTCATCTACGCCATTATGCAGATGTTTTTTGTCTCATTTCAAAATAGGAAACCGCCATATGCTTTTCTTTAAGAAACGCCTCTGCGGCTACGGGATCGGTGAGCCAAGTGCGAGAAAATTCAGCAGGGATAATGAGAGGCACACGGCAACGAATAGAGGTGGCAGAGCCATCTGCGGAAGTGGTTAAGAGCATAAAATGGTAATTACCTCTAAAATCCTTGCGCCAAATGCCCGCCAAAAAGAGCAAGTCTCCCTTTTCATCAAAGCAAAAACGAGGCGCTTCACCAGGTCTTTGCGACCACACGAAATACCCTGTCACAGGAATGATAGCGCGACGGCAAATCATATCCGCCGCATATTCTCTATGCATAGATACTGTCTCTGCTCTTGCATGAATATAGGTGGTTTGACCGCATTCATTGGGATATCCCCAAGTAGCGGCTACCGCATCAGCATGAAACCCATTTTCAATGACAATAGATGTCAGCTCGCCGGGGGCGATTTCACCCCAACTGAGACGCTGGGCACATTCCTCATTGATGAGTCTTTGCGCCATGATTTGCAGATCGGCTCTGGTGCTGTCGGTGTAGAGTTTTTGACACATTGTTTTTGTCCTCGTTTTACAGTTTTCTCATGCCGTGTGGCATGGTAGCTTGATAATGCTCTTTGGTTTTGGTTTTATCATTGATCAGCACGTCGGCAGGGCAGAGTGCTGTGTGTCCAAATCTGGTGGTAAGCTCGTCTGTCACCTGTTCGATACGCTCTAATTTATCTGTTTTGACATAATCGCAAAAATAGTCAAGTTGTGTGCTTTCGCCCGCCTTTTCAAGTCGAATGGCACGAACGGTCACCGCACGAATACGTCGCTGTCCTTGATACCGCTTTCGGTAGAGCAAAAAGGCTTGCTGTGCGAGCACCCGACGGCTTCTGGTAGCGGTGGGCATACCATCCATCCAAGAAAATACGCATAGCTCATGGTCTTTGATGTCTACCTGTATGCCTTTGGCAACCATGCCTGCTTGACATAGCCGAAGCCCAATATTTTGGCAAAGCTCTAAAATCACTCGCCTCACTTCTTCGTCTGATGTCAGGTCAGCATTGCAGGTGATGCCGTGTCCCACGCTTTTGATGGGGAGTGTTTCGCCGTTTTGCATGACGCGCGAATGGTCTTGCCCGTTGGCATACATCCACAGCATGGTGCCATTGACACCAAAAATGCGCCGAAGCACCCCCTCTTCCATCTGTGCCAAATCG
>JAGBWH010000240.1 GCA_017629925.1 Clostridia bacterium | reverse complement strand
CGTTCACTATCACCAAATGGGTAGCGGCGCGAATACTATTCGTGGTGTCTATGAATATATGTATCCATACATTGAAGCCGGCAGACTTTGGACAGCCACTTTTGCAGATGCGGCGCAATACGGTCAGGAACGCGATACTGCCACTTTGACCATGCTGGAAACCGGCGCAAATGTCATTCGCTTCACTCTGACCGACCAAATGAACGATATTCTGTTCTATCATCCTCTGTCTGTCCGCGTGAAGGTTGACTCCACTTGGACCGGCGCAAGAGCGTACCAAAACGGCGAAGAAGTGAAAGTGCAACTCATCACAAAAGACGGCGAAACCTACCTCATGGTAGATGCTGTTCCCGATAAGGGCGAAGTGACTGTGGTTCGCACAGAAATGACCGTCATGGAACAAAGCGAAAATGCTATCAGATTTGAAGCAGTTGACGGCTTGACAGCAACGCAAGCGATGACCGCTCAATTCCCTGTGGCTTGGAATTATGCTTACGCTACCCAAAGAGGCGTACAAATTCCTGCTTACGTAAAAGACGGCGTACTCTATGTGACCTTTGACGTCAACGGCGGTCAAGTATCTATTGTACCTTTGACCAGTCAATACGACAGTTTGGACAGCTACACCATGACCATGGTTTATAGTGGTTATGTGGCACCTGATCCTGCGAAATCCATTACGATTGCAAACGCCGGGGAATTGGTGATGTTCTCCGAATATGTCAATGCGGGCAATAGTCTGGCAGGTATCACCATTGAACTGATCGCCGACATTGATATGACCGGCGTTGAGTATCAAGGTGCGGGCTTCAACTTCACCTACAAGGGCTCCAGCGGCAGCTATATGGTTCGTCCCTTCTCCGGTGTATTTGAAGGCAACAAACACAAGATTTACAATGTCAATATCAACCAACTCACCATCGACGCAGGCATCTTTGGCTATATCAAAGACGCTATCGTTCGCAACCTTAGTGTAGAAGGTAATGTAAACGGTGGTGAAAGAGTGGGCGGTATTGTCTCTTACGCAGATAACTCTCTCATTTCTCAATGTAGCTTTACCGGTAACGTCACCGCTTCTGTCATTCATAAGAACCAAGCCACCGGCCGTACCATCGGCGGTATCGTAGGTATGGTCCGCAACGGTTCTGTGATTGAGCACTGTCATTTCAAGGGCGATGTGATGTCTATTCCTTGCGAATCTTACGACGTCGAAGTCTACAATATCGGTGGTATTGTTGGTTCCTTTGGCGCAGGTACAGTCAACAACTGCTCTGTTTACGGTAACGTCATCGCAGGTGACAATTCGAAGCACGTTGGCGGTATCGTTGGTACCATTGAAGGCGCGGGCGAAGGCGGTCTCCGTCGCGTTTCCAACTGCTTTGCAAGCGTCAATGTCAAAGGCGCTCAATATGTAGGCGGTATTATCGGTTACCTGTCTTCCAGCTCCAGCAACCGTACTGCAAACATTTACAACTGCTCTGTCATTGGCAGTGTCACTGCAAATGACTACGTTGGCGGTCTGGGCGGTTACGGTAGCGGTCTTAGCGGTACACACATCACCAACTGCTACTCTGCTGTAAAAGTAAACGCTCCTGCCGATGCCGTTTATGTGGGTACAATTCTTGGCGGTTTCCAAGCAGAAAGCTACGGTCTTAAGATTGATAAAAACTATTATGTTGGCAGTTTGAATCCCGATATGCCTGTTTCTGTGAAAATATCCGGCAACGGTAGTTTCTCCAGCATTGACGTGGCTGATGGTGCAGCGGCTCTTGAAGCTCTGAATACCAAAGCCAACGCTACCGCGAACTACAATGCTTGGAGATTGGTAGACGGTATTCCTTCCGCTTGCTATGAAGAAATTTGCACTGTTACCTTCGTGGATAAGAACGGTGATGTGCTTGCTTTCGTTAGTCTGCCCAAGGGCTTTGCTGCAACGGCTCCCAATGCACCCCTCTTTGAGGGCTTTGCATTCACAGGTTGGGATAAAGCATTTGACAATGTCACTTCCGACATGACTGTGACTGCTCTATATAAAGAGGTAAGCATTTTCACCGTCACCTTCATTGGCAAAGACGGTATAGTCCTGAAAACCGAAAAAGTCAACGAAGGACTTGCCGCAACTGCTCCCACCCTTCCTGTGATTGAAGGCTGGCGCTTTGATGGTTGGGATAAGACCTTCGATGTCGTGAACGACCACCTGATGGTGACTGCAAAATACGTCAAGACTTGGACTTTAACCTACCTTGACCAAGACGGCGAGGTATGGAATGTTGAGGTTTATGACGAAGGTACAGTTCCCACCTTGGCCATCGCTCCTGCAGTGAAGGGCGCAACCTTCATCTCTTGGAATCCTGCATCTGTTGGTGCAGTGACCGAGGATGTGGTACTCACTCCTATCTATCAAGTCAGATCCGCGACCTCTGCCGCAGATTACACCGTCATGCATTGGACATTGGGCGGCAACGTCATTTACACCGGTAATTACAGAGATAATATCAAAAACGCAGTTGAGGCGGCTGATCCCGATATCGTAATCCTCACCGGTATGGATTCTCACACCTTAAAAAATCCCAAAACGATCTTTAGCTTTAGTGAAGGATATACCTGTTGGGCATACGGCGCAGGCAGTTCTAATTCCCCTGCGGCAGCCACCGAAGCCGTTCACCGTTACGTAGGCAGCGGTGTTGCGATTTACTACAAAACCGATTTGTTTACTCCTGCAGGTGAAGTCGGTCACGGCTTCCCCGGTGGTGATAGAGTATCTCAATTCACTATCTTCCCCTTGGCAAACAATGAAGGCTTGGTGATTCCCGTGGTGGTTTCCTATATGTTGAGTACAGCCACCGAAGCACAACGCCAAACATGGGTCAGCCAGCTGAAAGAAGCTCTCGGCGAGGGCTTTGATACGGCCATTATCCGTTTGTATGTAGAAGGAAGTACCTCCCCTGATGCAAGCTGGAGCGCATCCTTTAACCAAGCCGCTGATGAAAACGGATATAGTTTGGTATGCGACGGCGGTACAAACGTCAAGAAGACCCAAGGCACTCACAACAGCACATCTACTCACTATGTCTTTATGATGACCTACGGCACAGGCGAACCCACCGCATCTCTCTCCAATCATACTTCCGTACAAATCACTGAAGACAGCACAACTTATCCCAATAACCATTCAACGCATACTGCGTTCTATGACGTAGCATATACGATA
Source organism: Clostridia bacterium (assembly GCA_017629925.1). Classification (GTDB taxonomy): domain Bacteria; phylum Bacillota; class Clostridia; order Oscillospirales; family CAG-272; genus UBA1740. The sequence goes on along the minus strand of JAGBWH010000240.1, from coordinate 6,758 downwards.
ACCTTCTCTGTCGGCGCTACTGGCTCCGAAGAGTAATCCGAAAAGAAAGAACAAGGTTTTGCCCAACTTCCCCCCCAGGGAAGTTGGGCAGTTTTATTCGCCTTTGGCGAGTGATATTGCTTGGCAGTGATATTCGGCTTACGCCGAGTGTTATTCGCTGCGCGAGTTTTGGGGGTTCTCAGTATCTGGGGTTCCCCGAAACGAGTATCGCGAGTTTTGGGGGTTCTCAGTATAGCAAGCCCCCGCCCTACAATGATTTGATATTTTTTTGCGTGCAACCTTGATTTTTTCTCAAAAGCGCTTTTTTACTCTTGACAATCACGGGGGAAAAAGGTATAATAAGTTTTGTTATCCATATATCTAAAAAGCAAGCGTTGAACGTGTGTCAGTAGTGAAGGGAAACATCACATCAAGAGAGCAAACCTCATAGGCTGGGAAGGTTTGCGGTGATGCCTGCATGAATTTCAGCACGGGAGTTTTCTGCGAAAACCGAAAGGGATAAGCAGGGCTGTGCCACAAGCGTTTTGAAGTGGTGTTGAGTGCAGTTTTCCGGCTGGAAACTGAATTTGGGTGGTACCGCGGATTTTGTCCGTCCCTTAGTGTGGGGCGGATTTTTTGTTTCTGCCCAAAAACAAGAAAAAACGTCATAGAGAGGTAGAAATGAAAGAAAAACTACTCAAAATTTGTGTGGAAGGTGAGGCTGCGATTTTGGCCGCCACCACAGAAGCCGCACTACAAGAAGTGAAAGTGTCGATTTTCGGCAAACAGGGAACACTCACCGAACTGCTCAAAGAATTGCCCAAACTTCCCCCCGAGCAACGCCCCGAAATGGGTAAAGCGGTCAATGAAGCCAAGGTGAAACTCTCTGCTATGATTGACACTCAAAGAGAGGCGCTGAAACTAAAAGCCAGCCAGGTCTCCCCTGATTTTGACTATACCTTACCGGGCGAGATGCCCCCAATGGGTGGGCTTCACCCCATTACCCAAATGCGCTATGACTTGGATGATGCCTTCCGTTCTATGGGCTTTGAAGTGTTCCAAGAGGACGACATCACCTCTGAATTTTATGCATTTGATAACCTCAACTTCCCCCCCAACCACCCTGCTCGTGAAAGCATGGACACCTACTGGATTGAGGGACACGACACAGGCAAAGCCGAGGACAAACTCTGCCTTCGCCCTCACCTGACAGGTGGCTCGGTGCGCTATATGCAAACCCATAAGCCCCCGTATCGTTTCGTGTATCCCGGAAGAGTGTATCGCAATGAAACCACCGACGCGCGCCACGAAAGAGCCTTTTTCCAATATGAAGCCTTGATTGTGGATAAAGAATTCACCTTTACCGCAGGTAAGGTAATGATTAAAAGCATTCTCTCCAAGGTGTTTGGCAGAGACGTGCCTGTTCGCATGAGAGCGGGCTTTTTCCCCTTTGTAGAGCCTGGATTTGAAATCGACATGGGCTGTCTTGTGTGTGGCGGTAAGGGCTGTTCCGTGTGCAAACACGTGGGCTGGATTGAGATTATGCCCGGTGGCACACCTCACCCCAACGTCCTCAAATCCGCAGGGCTTGATCCCGATGAATATACAGGATTTTATGTTAATATTGGCCTTGACCGTCTCGTCATGATGCGCTACGGTGTGGATGATGTGCGCTTGTTCCACAGCACCGACCTGCGCTTTTTGGGACAGTTCCATTGATGAGAGGGGGAAAAAAGAATGAAATTATCACTGAATTGGATTAAAGATTATGTCAGCTTGCCCTCTGACATGGATTTGAAGCAACTGGCATTTGACCTGACCATGTCTACCGTTGAGGTGGAAGGTGCAGAAGAATTGGGCAAACGTTTTGACGGTATTGTGGTGGGTGAAATCAAAGAGGTTTTGCCTCACCCTAATGCCGATAAACTGCGCGTGTGCAAAGTCGACACGGGCGACGAGGACCTCCACGATATCGTTTGTGGCGGCTCTAATCTCGAAGTGGGCATGAAAGTGGTGGTCGCTTGTCCCGGTGCATTTGTTCGTTGGCACGGAGAGGGCGAGCCTGTTGAAATCAAAAATGCCAAACTTCGTGGCGTGGCATCCTATGGTATGATTTGCGCGTCTGTGGAGGTGGGGCTGGATGCTCTGTTCCCTGCAGCAGAAGAGCATGAAATTATGGATTTGACGTCTTTTGATGTCAAAGCCGGCACGCCCCTGGCAAAAGCACTTGACCTGGACGATATTATTCTCGAAATTGACAATAAATCCATGACCAACCGCCCCGACCTATGGGGACACTACGGTATTGCCAGAGAAATTGCGGCGCTCTACGACCTGCCGCTGAAATCCTTTGCTCCCTTTGTGCCCGACAGCGTGGAGGTGCTTGAACTGGATATTCAAGATACCGTCCGTTGCCCTCGCTATATTGGGGTGAAAATGGAAGGTTTGTCGGTGAAAGCCTCTCCGTTTGAGATGCAAAGTCGCATTTGGAGAGTGGGTATGCGCCCCATCAACGCCTTGGTGGATATCACCAACTACGTGATGCTCGCGACAGGACAACCTACCCACGCTTTTGACGCTGACCACATCCACGGTCATATTACCGTTCGCCGTGCAGGCGAAGGGGAAGAGTTGCTACTTCTCAACGGCAAATCTCTTACCCTCACCTCTGACGATTTGGCGATTGCCGATAGCCAAGGTGTTGTGGCTTTGGCAGGCGTGATGGGCGGTGCAAAAGACTCTATTTTGCCCACCACCGAAAAGGTGATTTTGGAAGTGGCAAACTTTGAGTCCACCGGTGTGCGCCGTACCGCTCTGCGCTACGATAACCGCACCGAATCTTCCTCTCGCTATGAAAAAGCCATTGATCCCGAAAGATGCGACCAAGCCCTTTCGCTTTCCATGCAATATTTCAAGGCACTCTATCCTGAGATGAAAGTGGTGGCAATGGCGGACCATTATCCCACAAAATTGGTGCAAAAGCAAATTGATGTGAGCCTAAATTGGCTGGAACGCCGTCTCGGCAAACGTATCTCTGAAGAAGATTTAGAGAAAAAATTGGGCGCACTTGGCTACACCCTCGCCTTTGATGGTGACAATATGCATATTACCGTACCTACTTGGCGCTCCACAGGAGACGTGTCCATCAAAGCGGACATCATGGAAGAAGTGGCGAGAATGTATGGCTACGAAAACTTTGAAGCCACTCCCATCGTCACCAGCTTTGAAGGTGCGATTAACCAACTGGATGTGGATTTGGTGAGAAAGATCAAAGAGTATCTCGCCATTCGTTGCGGTATGCAAGAGGTGTTTACCTATCCTTGGATGAGCGATGAGTTTGTGTCTGCCATTTTGGGTGACACCACAGGCGTGCTGAAACTCTCCACCCCGCCTTCTCCCACCGAAAGTTATATCCGCTCCTCTTTGCTTCCCAACCTCTGCAAAGCTGTGGTGAAAAACGAAAGATATTTCTCGGATTTCGCCATTTTCGAGGAAGCGCAAATTTTCAGAGATGAAAACTACACCTCAAAGTATGACGAGCGAGAAAAACTGCCTACCCAAGAACGCCACCTTGCGGGTGCGTTTGCGGGCGAAAGTGGCCAAATGAAGTCCCTGTTCCTCCGTGCAAAGGGCGTTTTGGCAAATATGTCTCGCCTCACCCACATGGAAGGCTTTACCTTCACCCACGACAAAAAGCCGGGCTGGGCAGACGATACCGTGTGGCTCAACGTGTGCCTTGGCGGCGAGGTGATTGGTGATTTGGCATTGCTCTCTAAAAAAGCATCGATGGCTTGTGGCATCAAGAATTTGTCTGTGATTTTGTTTGAACTGAATTTGGATGCACTCCGTCCTTTCCGTTCCAGAACAAACGAATTCTCTCACTTGCCCGAATTCCCCGTTAACCTCTATGACGTGTCTCTTCTCTTTGATGTGGATGTTAAGTGGGACGTCATTTGTGCCACCGCTCTCCGCAAGAAGAAACCCGATAGTTTTCTGCGCGACGTGACCTTTGTAGAAGAATACAAAGGCAAGCAAGTGCCCGAAGGCAAAAAGTCTGTCACCTTGCGCCTCCACATTGGCTCAAGCGAAAAAACCCTCACCTCCGGCGAAATTGAAAAATGCGCTGAGGGCGTGATTAAGGATCTCGCAAGAGAACTCGGCGGCGAGGTTAGACAGTAGAGCGTGTTCGCTGTCCGCGAACGCGCAATGAATTGCAACCTTACGGCTGCATGAATTGAAATCATAGATTTCATAAATTGCCTACGGCTTGAATTGTGCCCTAAGGCACATTGGTTTCAATTCAATTCATGGAGGCGGCGGCACGCCGACGAGAAATCATGGCGGAGCCAATTCATGATGCGTCAGCATCAATTCATTTATCATAACAAACAGAGCAAGAATAGAAGGTTTTTTGTCCTTTTATCCTTGCTCTTTTTTGCGGGAGGATGATATCCTCCCCTACGATGATTGTCGCAAACATTCTGTCATGCCCTTTGGGCATTTCAAGTGGCGGAGCCACATTTCATTGCGTGTTCGCTGTCCGCGAACGCGCTTGTCATTTTACTAAAATTGTGCTATAATAAAGAAAAAAAGTCAAGGGAGTATGTCATGTTTCGCATTTTAGTGGTGGATGATGACAAGAACACGCGGTTTTTTATTAGAGAAGCGTTGGAGCTGGAAAACTATATGGTGTTTTGCGCGGAAGATGGGCTGGAGGCGCTGTCAATATTTGAGACCGAATTCATTGATTTGGTGATTGTGGATATCATGATGCCCAAGCTGGACGGATATGCGTTTACCGAGCAACTGCGACAAGCCAAACAGAATGTTCTCATTTTGATGATTTCCGCCAAGCAATTGCCCGAAGACAGAAAAAAAGGTTTTCGGCTGGGGATAGACGATTTTATGTCCAAACCGCTGGACGGGGAAGAGTTGCTCCTTCATGTGAAGGCTTTGCTCCAGCGCAGTCGCATGGTGGTGGATAAAACCATTGTCATTGGTTCTGTGGTGCTGGATTATGATGCCTTCACCGTCACAGGGCATGGCATGGTGCAAGAATTGCCACAAAAGGAATTTATGCTACTGTATAAATTGCTCTCCTATCCGGGCAAAATTTTCACAAAAATTCAGCTCATGGATGAAATATGGGGCATGGAATGCGACACGGGCTGGGAAACCATCACCGTTCACGTGGGGCGTTTGCGGAAACGCTTTGAGGGATGGGAAGAATTCCAAATTGAAAATGTCCGCGGACTTGGGTATAAGGCGGTGAAAAATGTATGAGTAATCGTCGGAGAAAATATGAAATTGCGCCCAAAAAGGTGCGCAATGCCTTTGTGCTCGGCACTTCTGCCGTCATTTTGCTCACAGTAGGTCTTGCGATTGCGGCAGAAACATCTTTGGTGCAAAACCAAATCTTAAAACCGCAGGACGAAACAACCAATACCATTTTCGTGGCAATCATGATAGGGCTCGCAAGTGCTTTGGTAGGATCTTTTCTGTTTCGCTTTGCCTTTCGTTTGTGGCTTGAGCCTGTCAACCACGTGCTGGAAGGGATGTCTCTTTTGGCAGAAGGGAAGTATGATACCCGCATTTCCATTAACTCACGCTGGGGCATGAGCCAAATGCAAGACGGCTTCAATCGCTTGGCGGGAGAACTGCAAAATGTGGAAATCCTGCGCTCGGATTTTATCAACAATTTTTCCCACGAGTTTAAAACCCCCTTGGTGTCTATTCGCGGACTTGCAGGGCTGATGAAAAGCAAAGAATTGCCAAGAGAAAAGCAAATTACCTATCTTGATATCATCGAAGAAGAAGCCAAACGCCTGTCCTTTATGACCACCAACGTGCTCCAAATCTCCAAACTGGAAAATCAAACCATTTTGACCGACCGCGTCCGCTACAATCTCTCCGAGCAACTTCGTCGATGCCTATTGCTACTTGAAAAACAATGGAGCCAAAAGGACTTGTCTCTTATGGTAGAGTTTGACGAGTTTTATGTGGTGGCAAACGAAGATATGATGAGCCATGTGTGGGTGAATTTGCTCGACAATGCGATCAAATTTGCCGATAATGGTGGGAGTGTGCTCATAGATATCACCCAAAACGGCAGTTGGCTCACTGTGAAAGTGGGGAATACCGGGCCTGCTATTCCGCCTGAAGAGATGACCAAAATATTTACAAAATTCTATCAAGTAGACCAATCTCACGCCAAAAGTGGCAATGGCATTGGGCTTTCCATTGCCAAATACGTCATTGAACTCCATAAAGGTACCATTTCGGTGTCTCGTGACGAGGAACAAGAAATGACTGTTTTTTCTGTGGAAATCCCCTGCGCCATGTAATCAAAATCATTTTCACAAAAAGAGGCAACGCAAATCAACATTTTGCGACCTCTTTTTTTGTTTTTTAGAGTTTGTTTCGTTTCAGTTTAGTATTGCTTGGTATGATAGATTGACTTCAAAGGGAAAATGACAAAATAAAAAATAAAGCTACCGTAAAAGGTGCACCATATATTCTACATCATTTCCAATTTCACCATGGCAAAGGGGGAGGCGTCACCTCAAATCGCTGAACCAACTGACACCTTTTTGCCACTGACATTTGTATGACATAAGGATGATACCATGCAAAAACAAAGAAAACCTTGGTTTCGTGCGTTCAAGCGCTTTATGAAACTCTTCAAAAAAGAAACAGAATTTGTATATTTGGGGGAAAAAATCAATGCGCCCGCTGTGATTTTGAGCAATCACGTCGGCACAAGCGCACCGCTTTCCTTT
>JAGBWH010000025.1 GCA_017629925.1 Clostridia bacterium | reverse complement strand
TCAAGTTCTCGTTTGATTTTGGGAAGTAGCCCTTCGTGTGGGGTTTTATTCATGCCTTTTACAAGCACCCGTTTTTCTTTTTGCCCCAGCACCAGCACTTGTTTAGCATGAATACCAAACCCACGGAGGATTTTTTTGGCTTCAAGAGAGAGCCTGCTATCCTCTTTTTTGCGAGAACGCTCGCGTTTGACCACGTCTTTGAGCATGGCGGCGGCAATGTCATATTCAAGGGCGGGATATGCCCTTTCCTTTTCGTGGGCGTCTCTGAATACCTGTCCCACGGCTTGTTTCATGTCTTCCATGAGTGCCTCAGGCAAGGGGCAACACATCTTCATTTTCGGTGGCATGGCGGTATGGTCGATGTCCTCTCCCACACAAAGGCTGTCTGCCACTTGTGCGACAAAATGCTCGCCCACAGGCATCTCCCCTTGCCAGCAAGTGGCGTGATGCTCGCAAGAGGTGCAACGCTTTTCGCAGGCTTCCATGCAAGCCGAAAGGCATAACTCCTCTTTTGACGTCTCTACACTCTCCACATACGCTTCATACACTTTTGAGAGAGAGGCGAGCGCCCCCGAAAGTTTGAGCATGTGCATATCGCTTTGGTCAATGTGGCTTTCGCTTGCCTGACGAATGGCATCGCTTGAAAGACCTGGACTTTGGGATGTGGCAGGCAAGGTGGTTTCTTTTCCTATTCTTTGCAGCAAGGGCCACATGAGCGTGGCGGTCACGCATAATTCAGGAAATACACTCAAAAATCCTGATAGTTCCCCCACAAAAGCACTCCATACCGCACCTGACGCAATGCCCAGACCAAGAGCGAAAAATCCGCCCACAGGCCAAAGGACACCGCAAATGAGACCGGGCAAGGCAAAGGCGGGCGCATAAAGAGGAAGCACCACCGCCCCGCAAATGCCACCTGCCAGCATACCGTGGAGCGCATCTATCCGCTTTGAAAAGAGCAACCCTGTTGCCATCGCCAAACATAGTGAAAGGGAGATGCCAAACAGGTCTATGCCTTTCAGTGAAAAACAGGTGGCGGCAGCCAACACCATCATGCCTAAACGCCATAGCACCTCGTGGCGTTTTTTCATTTTGGGGAGGTCTTCTTTGCCGAGCAATGCTTCCGGGGTGGGGGCGTATTCAAAGGTGGCGAGAAATGCTCCGCACGCTATGGGGCATAGCAATGCCATAGAAAGCAAAAACAAAAGCGAGGCGGTACTCACCCCACCGGCGAGCAGTTGATATCCTCCTGCCACAAGACCGCATACTGCGGCGGTGGCAATGCGAAGTTCGGGTAGTTCCCCGAAAAACCTCTCGCAGTCGGGCAAAATTTTTCGATTTTTTCCGGGAAAACTCAAAGCTAAACGGAGGGTAATGGCAAAAAGGCCCACAAAGCCATATACCCACCCCGTCATACCGAGCGTTGCCATACCGAGTGCTACACCTACGCCTGTGGCAACAATTCTTTTCTTTTTGGCGCATAGGAGTGCAATGCCAAGGGGCATTGCGCCAAATACAATGGTCGTACGGGCAAATAAAAATGCTAAAACCAAAGAAGCCAACTCAAGTAGTGCTTCTCTGCCTATCTTGCCCTTGTCGCGCAAGCCTTCTATGTAGGCTTTGTATTGTCCCCAAAAGTTTCGTTTGGGCTTGGCGGGTGGTGTGTTCAGCGAAAGTTCATCCAGTTCTTGTGTTTGCATAACTTATACCGTCCTTTCTGTGTGGTGGTTTTTTGCCACCAGTATAGCATGTCCCACTTTGCTATTTTTGTCGCACCGTGACTAAAAAGAAAAAGTTTTTCTCTTATAAGATAAAAAGAAAAGGATGCTCTTTGCCTTGTCAAAGAACATCCTAAATTTCATACGTCGAAGCATTACATGTGGGTTTAGAAAAAGAAATATAAAATATTTAATCAGGGATTGCAAGGTATGGCGATGTGGCTTTGAACAAATCTATTTTGGGGTATTTTTTACATAAATCCTTTCTTTTTCGTTCTTCGCCAAATACACATAATTAAATTTTAGCGCAGGACATCACCACGTCTACCATCTCTTCATAACGTTCTTCCATTTTGCGAAGCAATGCAAACTGCGTTCTGCAACGGTCGAGGTTGTGTCGAGGATGGGCAACACGGAAATAGACGTCACCGTCCAAATAGTCAGTCAAAAACCGCATCCCACATTCGTAGGTCATCACGAGCGCACCCATTGCCAGATTGGCAATTTCAGCGGGGGTGACGTTCCTGCCCAGCCCTTGCAGATATCCTTCGGTGAAAAGTTTGAAGAGGGGCATGGAGAAGTCCAGCAAAGAGAGATTGGTTTCGTCCTCTGCGACGGTGTTGCATCCGAAACGGATGGCATCTCCAAAGTCATAGCAAATACTGCCCGCCATGACGGTATCCAGGTCAATGACAGCCAAACTGTGACCTGTATCGGCGTCAAAGAGTACATTGTTGAGTTTTGTATCGTTGTGGGTAACTTTCGTGGGAATTTCCCCTGTGCGCAGTTTTGAGGTAATTTTGCTTGCCAGGTGGCTGTGGTCTAAGGCAAATCTAATTTCATCTTCCACCTCTGCCGCTCTTTGGCAGGTGTCTTTTTCAATGGAAGCTTTCAGGTTGGCAAAACGCTTTTCAGTGTCATGAAAATGAGGGATGGTCTCGTATAATTCCTCGGCATGAAAGGCGGAAAGCAAATTGGCAAAACGCCCAAACGCTAACCCACATTCACGGAATTGCCAGGGGTGCTCTACCGTTTGATATGCCACAGAACCGCGAATGTAGGTATATACACGATAGTATTCCCCGTTTTCGTGCAAATAGTATTCCCCGCTTTTTGTAGGGATCAGTGTCAAGGTAGAACGAGAAGCATCTTTACCCTCGCCTGCTAATTTGTCTGCAATATAGCTTGTGACCCTTTGAATGTTTTCAATCAGCTTGGGGATGTTGTGAAATGCCACAGGGTGCAT
>JAGBWH010000239.1 GCA_017629925.1 Clostridia bacterium | reverse complement strand
TGAAATAGCAACCGTTGGTAAATAGCGGTATAATGGGCACGCCTGTCATAAGCGCCAGTTGCACAACGCCCGGGTGAAATGGCAGGGGGCGTATGACGTCTTTGGGGGTGGGAATTCTGCCTTCAGGGAAAACCCCGACCACGCCGCCTTTTTTCAAAATACGCTCTGATGTGAGCAAGCAATCATAATCATGAGCGTCTCGGTCAACATAAATGCCCCCCAGACACCTCACGAAAATGCCCATAAACTTGCCGCGAAATAGCAATTCCGCCATTTGATAGCGCAGCGTTCTACATAAAAACACAAACATGAAAATGGCAAAATCGAATAGCGTGGTATGGTTTGACACAAGAATCGCAGGGCCTTTGATTTTACGCCCTTGCACCTTTTTGTTTTGATAGAAAATCTTGGTGCGAAACACGATTTTTTGCGGTAGCCAACCCGTCACTTTCACGAATATATGAAAGATATGTATCATTTTACATCGCATCCTTTAGGAAAGTGCAGAATTGACGCATGGTGGTCATTTTTTGGTCGTTTGAGAGTGGCACCATCACATCAAATTCTTTTTGAATGTAGGAGACCAAAGCAAAATAATCTAAACTTGTGCCGCCTGCATCAAGGAAAAAGTCGCTGTCAAGTGATACTTCTTTGCCTAACGCCTCAAAAAAGCAGCGTGCCACTTGACGTTCAAGTTCGCTTTGGTGTTCGATGGTAAATTGCTCTCCTTCCGACAGGTCAAGCAATCGCAAATTGCGCAAGGCATAGTCACAAGCCAAACGTTTGCGATTGAGTTTGAATTCTGTTTCGTGCATGAGACTTTCTCCCACAAAACCAATGTCTTTGACCTCTGAGAGCAAATGCAAATCAGCAAGTCGCTCTTTTACGTAGTCTCTAAGGGTAAGAAGGGTGGATTGAGCGATGTGGCGATTGACCTCCACCAGCAAAACAGGGGTGGCTTGCCCTTCCCTTTCTACCGACACCAAACAAACACGTTTGATATGGTCATGGGTGATTTTATCTTCGATCATGTGAGGGTTGATGTTCTCACCCGTATGGGTGATAATTAAATCGTCCGAACGGCCCAAAAGATAGTATCTTCCCCCTCTCTGCTCGGCGAGGTCCTTGGTGGCAAACCAGCCATCATTCATCCAAACGGTCTCCTCGCCCTCTATGTAGTATTTGCACAGAGAGGCGCCACGAACCATCAGTTGCCCTTCGTCATTGATTTGATATTCCACAGAAGGCATGGGCAAACCAATAGAGCCACTACACAGCACACGATTATCTTCGGAGAGTTCCACAGAAGTGATGCCGATTTCGGTCATACCGTATCCATTGGAGAGGTGGTAGCCGATGCCATTAAAGAAAGAGAGTACCTCGGGGCGAATCATGCCACCGCCTGTGATCATAAAGCTGATGCTTTCGCCAAATAAATTATCTCTGATTTCTCGCAAAAACCGTTTTCTAAAGAAGCGAGCCAAGGCAGGGAGTGCGCTCAATTTATGAGAGATTGCCAAGCCTTTTTGGAATTTTGCAAAGGTTTTCTCTCCGCGCTCTTTGATTTTTTTCATCGCCTGCTCATAGACGGTATCCCAGAAAAGTGGTACGGCAAAAATATGAGTCACACCGTGACGGCGAATGGTGTTGAGCACCGTCATCGATGACATATCTTTTAGATGAACGAAGGTGCGGGAAAAAAATCCAAACCACATATACATTGCCGTCAGGCCGAAAATGTGGTAAAAAGGCAGGAAGACGAGTTGCTTTAACTGCCCCTCGTAGTGACGATCCATGAGGCGGCTGCCTTTCAAAATGCTTTCAGCGTTGAGTATTTGCTCACAAATGGCTTTGGCATCATAGGCGCACATTTTCACCGATTGAGACGTGCCCGAGGACAGCACAAAAAGTTCTTCGCCAGAGGGCATATCTTCAATTTCTTGCTCGCTTTTTTCAATGGAAGAGGACAAAATCGTGGGCACAGAAAAGGTAGCGCCATCAGATATCACCGCAAGTGAGCCTCTTTTTTGAAGCAAGTCGTCCAGCACCCCGTGATCCATTCTTGTATTGAGCAAAACGGGACGGCAACCAATCAGCAAAATAGCCCAAAACATTTCAATCCATTCCAAGCTGTTTTGCATATAGAGCCCCACAATATCATTATGGCGAATGGTGCCAAGTCGCTGGAGGAGCGTTTTGGCTTTGCAACGGATAGAATGATAGGCTTCGCCATAGGTGGTTTTGATGATTTTATAGCCATTGTTGGTTTCCCAAAACACGTTTTCTTTCTCGGAAAACATGAGCAAAAATAGCTGATGGAAGTTGGCTTCGGTTTGACGGAGCAAATCGGATTTGGCTTTCACATAAGACTCAATGTTGCGATGACCGGCGATGTTCGTTAGTTTCATAAATATCCTTTGTTGACACAAAATAGTAATTTTAATATAATATATACAAATAATTCTCTAAATATCGACATTATATCATATTATGTCAAAAAAAGCAATATATTTTATTCACTCAAGGTTTGAATTATGTACAAAAAATGTGTTTTATTTTTGTAACGAACGATACAAAGCAAACAAAACACTCGTAAATTTCTCGCCTATTGTCCTGTTACATACAAAAAAGCCCCCCATTTTCGCGCAAACAGTCGTTGTTTTGCAAAAAATAGGGGGGGTTTTTATATTAAATTTGAATTTTGGTTTAGAATTGGTGATATTTTTAAGATTTGTAATATTTATGCGAAGATTTGAGATAATCAATAAGCATCCCCGTCCAATCCGTTTGGATGATATCAAAACCTCTGTCTGCCAGCCAGCCCCATCCCTCATCCATGCCAGAGGTCAATGCGGTATCATCTGAATGGCCGGCGGCGATTTGGTCGAGATAATCATAGATAATGGCATTCGCCAAAACAAGCTTGCCCTTTTTATGCATCTCGTCAATGTATGCTTGACTTGCCAAGGGATGGTCTTCTGCCCCGAAGACAACTTCTGCACCTATGTAATTGATATTTCGATGCTCGATTTCCTCGCATAGCGGCGCACGCAAGATCGTCATATAGGGCAAATCGGGCGCAAGCTCTTCCAGCATATCAAATATCGCAGGAGAAGGTGGGGATTTCGCTAATATTTGCTCTTGCATGTTGTGACGTTTTATCGCACGATAAATCTCTTCAGGGTGCCCCCAAAATTTGTCAACGTTAATATAGCACCTACCTTTGAATTGTTCGAGCAAATCATCAAAAGTTTCGATGCCGAACTGAGTACTTGTTCCATCGCAATTGAGATACCGCAGCTGCTTTGCTTCGCTCCAACAGAGCGCAGAAATAGCGCCATGATACCCCAGGTGAGTGACCTCTTTACCGGGATGAAAAATCACAAGTTTTCCGTCTGCCGTCATTTCAAGGTCAGTTTCAATGATATCTGCCCCTTGTTTTAAGGCAATTTCATATGACGCCAAAGTGTTACAAGGAATGTTTCCACCAGACACGCCTCTGTGCGCCATAATCAAAATATGTTCATTTGCAGTTTCGCGGATGTTAAATGCCATGACTATATCCTCTTTTCATTCTAATTTGAGCCAAATTTTGCCGTTATTTTCCGTCGTCCACAGAGATAAGTAGCAGTTTTTTATCAAAACCCCCACGCTTTTCGTGTTTTTTAGCACGGGCGTCCTCCAACTCCGATATCGTATACCCTCTTGCTCTTACAGCAGCATAGAGCACCTCAAGCAGGTCAGCAAGTTCTTCTAAGTTTTGGTCTTTGTGATACTCCGCCAATTCCTCATCCAGCTTTTTATCGACCTCTACAAGGTATTCTTCGTCCGTTAATACTTGCAATCGACAGGTTTTCCCCTCTGCCTCAATCAAAGCAGGAATGCCGTCTCTTATCAATTTATGATACACTTTTTCCATGATTTTTCCCCTTGATTTTTCTCTATTATACCACCCAATTCAAGCGTTGTCAATCATAGACGGCAAAGTCTGCCCCCTTCTTTTGCGGACACATTTATTCTTACAATAACCAACAAAGCGAACAGAAAAACTGACACCGCACAAAAACGATGTCAGTTTTAATGGTTATTTCAAGCGAAAATAGCAATCAATACTTTCTCCACACCATTCTGTCGACAATGCCTGTGTAGGATTGAATGATTTTCACTACTTTAGTGGAGACACATTCGTCTGTGTAATCCGGAACAGGGATACCGTACTCTCCGTTTTTCACCATTTCAACTGCGCAAGAAACGGATTGAAGAAGGGACTTTTCGTCAATACCAGCCAACACGAAGCAGGCTTTGTCGAGCGCTTCGGGGCGTTCTGTGGATGTGCGGATGCAAACGGCGGGGAAAGGATGACCAACGCTGGTAAAGAACGAGCTTTCTTCGGGCAAAGTACCGCTATCAGAGACCACAGCGAAAGCGTGCATTTGCAGGCAGTTATAGTCGTGGAAGCCGAGAGGCTCGTGTTGAATCACACGAGGATCGAGCTGAAAGCCCGATGCAGCCAAACGATTGCGACTACGAGGGTGGCAGGAATAGAGAATAGGCATATCGTAGGTTTGCGCTAGTTTGTTGATGGCAGAAAAGAGGGATATAAAGTTCTTTTCTGTGTCGATGTTCTCTTCTCGGTGAGCAGAAAGGAGAATATACTTACCTTTTTGGAGGCCAAGTCGTGTATGAATATCGCTGGCTTCAATTTCAGCCAAATTTTGATGAAGAACTTCTGCCATGGGAGAGCCTGTGACATAGGTGCGTTCACGAGGCAAACCGCACTCCGCCAGATAACGGCGAGCGTGTTCGGAATACGCCATATTAACATCAGAGATAATGTCAACAATACGGCGGTTGGTCTCCTCTGGGAGACATTCATCCTTGCATCTATTTCCTGCTTCCATATGGAATACAGGAATGTGGAGACGCTTTGCGGGAATGGCAGACAGACAAGAATTGGTATCACCTAAAACGAGCATAGCGTCGGGTTTTATGGCGCACATAAGCTTGTAAGAGCAATTGATGATGTTGCCCACAGTAGCACCCAAATCATCGCCAACCGCATTCATATAAACATCAGGAAGATCCAGCTTTAGGTCCTTAAAAAAGATGCCGTTTAGGTTGTAATCATAGTTTTGACCTGTGTGCGCCAAAATGCAGTCAAAATATTGTCTGCTCTTTGAAATCACCGCGGCTAAACGAATAATCTCGGGGCGTGTGCCCACAACGATCAGAAGCTTCAATTTTCCATTGTTTTGAAAAGAGATATCGCTATAATCAGTTTTCATGTTCATATCAGTTGTCCTCTACCTGCAAAAAGAATGTATCAGGGTGCCCGGGATCGAATTGTTCGTTTGCCCACATGACGGTCACCAGATTTTCGGTTTCACTTAAATTGATAATGTTGTGGGTATAGCCGGGGAGCATATGCACCGCTTCTATGTGCTCACCAGAGACCTCAAAATTCAGCACTTCATTTGTGCCCACTTTGCGCTGTTGAATGAGCCCATGCCCACTCACCACAATGAAAAATTCCCATTTTGTGTGGTGCCAATGCTGTCCTTTTGTGATACCCGGGCGAGAGATGTTGACACTAAATTGCCCATGGTTTTCGGTTTTGAGCAGTTCTGTGAAGCTTCCGCGCGCGTCAATATTCATTTTCAGCGGAAAAGAAATTTTCTCTTTTGGCAAATAAGATAAATAGGTGCTATATAGTTTTTTAGCAAAAGAATGGGGGGGTATTGGCGGAATTTGCAGATTTTGGGGTTGATTTGCAAACAAATTCAGCCATTCCACGATTTCTCCGAGGGTAACCGTATGGGTGACCGGCACTTTGAAAAAGTCTCCGTCGGGAGAAGGATTGCCTTCAAGGGCACACAGCATTTCAGCCACCACGTCGTCTATATACGCCAAGGTGAGCGAGACGGCAGGATCACTTACGGTGATAGGCAGATCGTTTGCTATGTTATGGCAGAAGGTGGCAATCACAGAATTGTAATTCGGTCTGCACCATTTGCCAAATAGGTTGGGAAAACGATACACGAGCACCTTCGCACCTGTCTCTTTGCCATAAGCAAAGAACAAATCTTCTCCCGCTTTTTTGGACTTGCCATAGTCGTTGTCCCGCTCAGCTTGAATAGATGAGCTATTCATCACAGGGCATTTGTTGTCGTGTTTTTTCAGTGTATCGAGCAAGGTGGAAGCAAACCCAAAGTTACCCGTCATAAACTCTTCTGTGTTTTGGGGACGATTGACACCTGCTAAATTGAACACAAAGTCCGCTTGTTTGCAATACTCATCCAATGCCGCATATGGCGTGTCAATATCACATTGAAAAATCTCTGAAATAGACAGGGAGGGGTGCGTTTTGTCTTTTCCATCGCGGATGCATTCTAATGTGGCGCAAAGGTTCTTTCCTACAAAGCCTTTGGCGCCGGTTACCAGTATTTTCATCTTTTGCCCTCTTGAAAATTATTGTTCAGCGAGTCGCTCTTGGATATATTCCAATGCGGCGATTTTGGCTTTGGTTTGCGCCACATCAAGTCGGGTGGTGTTGTTAGAATTGAATTCGGTGAGGGTGTTGCGCGCCACGTCACCGCTTGTGAAGTATTGATCATAGTTTAGCCCACGGTTGTCGCAGCATACACGATAGAAATTGCCCATGTCGACGGCTCTTGCACATTCTTCATTGGTGAGCAATGTTTCATACATTTTTTCGCCATGACGAATACCAATGACCTTGATTTCGGTTTTACCTTCCGGATCAAACAACTCAATGACGGCTTTTGCTTGCGTTTCGATGGTGCATGCAGGTGCTTTTTGCACCAGAATATCACCACTCTTGCCATGCTCGAAGGCAAAGAGCACCAAGTCAACGGCTTCGTCCAAGGACATAATAAAGCGCGTCATGGTGGGATCGGTGATGGTGATGGGGTTCCCTGCTCTAATTTGGTCGATCCACAGGGGAATAACTGAGCCGCGAGAGCACATAACATTGCCATAACGGGTGCAACAAATTTTTGTTTTTTCTGGCGAAACTGTACGAGATTTTGCAACGATAACTTTTTCCATCATCGCTTTCGAAGTTCCCATTGCATTTACAGGGTACGCCGCCTTATCGGTTGA
>JAGBWH010000238.1 GCA_017629925.1 Clostridia bacterium | reverse complement strand
CTAATCCCCTTCCCTGAAAAAATAAAAAAATAAACAATAAAAACCAAATTTGGAGGAAAATCACAATGGCAGTCAGAATTAGACTTAGAAGAATGGGCGCAAAGAAAGCTCCCTTCTACCGCGTTGTTGTTGCAGACAGCAGATCCCCTCGTGATGGCAGATTTATTGAAGAAATCGGTTATGTAAACCCCCTCACCGATCCCGCTGACATCAAAATCGATGGTGAAAAAGCGAGAAAATGGATTGCTCAAGGTGCACAACCCAGCGACACCGTAAAGGCTTATCTGAAAAAATCAGGCATCATCGACTAATTAAAAGTCAGGTGACATGATGGATCTAAAGAAAGTTTTATACGATATTGCTTGTGCAATTGTTGACCATCCTGAAAGTGTTCACATTGAAGAAGAAGAACAGGATAACGTTGTCACTTTTGTACTATCCGTGGCTGAAGAGGACACAGGCATGGTGATTGGCCGTCATGGTAAAATCGCAAAAGCCATTCGTTCGATTATGAAAGCCGCATCTTCCGGTACCGGTAAAAAGGTCATCGTGGAGATTAAGTAAGAAAAAGCTCATGTACCTATCCCGAAACCATCCGTTGTGCAAAAGCTGACGGCGAAGGTCAAAGCGGTCGGCACATGAGCCTTTTTTTATCTTACCTAAAATGAATACATCAACAGAAATGGAGATGACACATGACAAAATACATTATGGCACTTGACCAAGGCACCACCTCTTCTCGCTGTATTCTGTTTACACCCGAAGGAAAAATCGCCTCGATTTCCGCCCGTGAGTTTCCCCAAATTTTCCCAAAAGAAGGTTGGGTGGAGCATGATCCTATGACCATTTGGTCTTCACAGGTAGGTGCGGCGGCAGAAGCGCTCATGAAAATTGGCGGTCAATGGCAAGAAGTGGCGACGATTGGTATTACCAACCAAAGAGAAACGGTGGTGGTATGGGATAGGCAAACAGGCACACCCATCTATAATGCCATTGTGTGGCAATGCAGGCGCACGGCAACGTACTGCGACAGCCTGCGCGAGCAGGGCTACGCACAAATGATCAAAAGCAAAACAGGGCTTTTGCTTGATCCGTACTTCTCTGCGACCAAACTCCGCTGGATTTTGCAAAATGTGGAAGGCGCAAGAGAAAAAGCCGAAAAAGGCGAACTTTGCTTTGGTACGGTCGATACTTGGCTGATGTATCAGCTGAGTGGTGGTCAAATTTTTGCCACAGACTATTCCAATGCCAGCAGAACATTGCTCTTTAATATCAATACCTTGGAGTGGGATGATGAACTGCTTTCCCTGTTTGATATTCCCCGCTCTATACTCCCTGAAGTGAAGCCCTCCACGGGTATCTTTGGATATAGCGACGTGGGTATTTTGGGGGCGAAAATTCCCATCAGCGGTGTGGCAGGTGACCAACAGGCCGCTTTATTTGGTCAATGTTGCTTTACACCGGGCAGTATGAAAAACACCTATGGAACGGGTGGATTTTTGCTCATGAACACGGGAGACACCCCCTGCTATACGGAAAACGGGCTACTTACGACCATTGCATGGGGCATGGATGGTAAAGTCAGTTATGCGCTGGAAGGTTCTGTTTTTGTATGCGGATCCGCCATCCAATGGCTCAGAGACGGGCTGAAAGTCATTGACAGTGCATCCGACAGCGAATATATGGCAAATAAGGTCAAAGATAGTGGCGGTGTTTATGTTGTTCCCGCCTTTGCAGGACTTGGCGCGCCTTGGTGGGATCCCTATGCCAGAGGAATGATTATGGGCATTACTCGCGCCACAACGAAATACCACATCATTCGCGCCACCCTTGAATCTATGTGCTATCAAACCGCAGACGTCATTGCCCTGATGCAAGACTCAACGGGCATTGAAGTGAGTCGTTTGCCCGTGGACGGGGGCGCTTGTGTCAATGATTTGCTTTTGTCTTTCCAAGCCGATATTTTAGGCGTGCCGATTGACAGACCTGCCTGCATTGAGACAACGGCACTTGGTGCCGCCTATTTGGCAGGGCTCGGCGTTGGTATTTACAAAAATGTGGATGATATTCGCTTAAATCACAAGATTGAGCAGACCTTTGAGCCCGTCATGCCCGAAGATGAGCGTCAAAAGCGTCTCAGACGCTGGAGACGTGCGGTTGAGCGTTCCCTTGCATGGAAAGAAGCCGACGAGGATTGACTTTATCGGTTGCCTAAACGTACATAAAAATCCCCTTAGTGCAGTATCACTTTCAAGTGTCTACACTCAGGGGATCGTCTTATTTGCGATAGCCATCGGGCGAAAGTAGCAAAAATCTTGATTTTCTCTTTACAACGCTATCTAATTATGGTAATATGAAAAGCGGATCATTCTTTTGGCGCGAACATCAGCCCCATCACAAGCGACACCGCACTCAAAAATACGAACAAAACACCAAATGTCCCAACAAGGTCAGTCACAAAGGGTTTCCCTGCTTCTTCTTGCTTGACGGATGTAAAGCCCGTGTCTGTGACATAATGGAACAACACATAGTCCAACGCGAGCACAATCACGGCGATTACCAAAGAAATGAGGGCAAGTTTCAGCCATTTTTGACGATTCATTGTTTTTTTCTCCTCTTACTGTAAAAAAGGTCTGATACACCGTATCAAACCTTAGATGATGGAGCAGATGACGGGAATCGAACCCGCGTGGTCAGCTTGGGAAGCTGAAGTTCTGCCATTGAACTACATCTGCGAATATAAACTTGTAGAATGATAATGTTGGAGCTGGTGATGGGACTCGAACCCGCGTGGTCAGATTGGGAAGCTGAAGTTCTTCCATTGAACT
>JAGBWH010000237.1 GCA_017629925.1 Clostridia bacterium | reverse complement strand
GGTGGGATAATAAAAAAAAGCGAGCAACTTTCGCTGCTCGCTTCTCTGCGGAAAGGGAGGGATTCGAACCCCCGGTGCCTCTCAGCACGGCGGTTTTCAAGACCGCTGTAATCGACCACTCTACCACCTTTCCAATGCTTTGTCGTAGGTGTTCCTTTTCAAAAGCGATGCAAAGGTATGGCTTATTTTTGAAATGCGCAAATATTTTCATGTTTTTTTTGATTTTTCTTGTAAAAAAGTGGGTAAAACAGATTTTTCCTATTCTCTTTTAATGAAAATCGTGCTGAGATAATTGTTTTTTTGCACTTGTGGAATTAGTTTCTCGCACCTGCGAAATTTCTTTTTTGGAGGTACGTTTTTCTCCCTTGTTGAGGTAGCGAATAGACAGTCTATTTGCAAAGGCAAAGAGTGTAAAGAAGCCAAAAAGAGTCTCAAATGAACTGAAAAGTATAACATAAAACCTATTGACGCTAAAATCCAAACAGATTCTTAATAAATATTTGGATAGTTATTCGTACATTTGTAGTCTGAAAAGGGGAAGGACCCCCCTCTTGTATATAAGAAGGAATATGGATTTGCTTACTCCGACACATATAGCGCCTTTGCTGCCTTCGCTCCGGCATAGCGATCGTCTTGTGGTCATGGGTTCATGCTTCGCCGAGCATATAGGGAGCCGCTTGGCCGAGATGAAATGGCGCACTGCGCTCAATCCTTTCGGTGTGCTCTACAATCCGCTTTCAATTTGTGAAGCATTGGCGCGTCTGGTTGAATGCCGGACATTCACCGAAGAGGAGCTTGCCTATTTTCCTGATGGAGGGTGGAACTCATGGCTCCATCATAGTCGCTACTCGTATCCCGGCAAGTCCGAAGCGCTTGCGGTCATCAATCGCAGTGTTGAGGATGGCAGCAAGGCGCTATGTGAGGCCAATATGCTCATCGTCACGTTAGGTACGGCGTGGGTATATCGCCTGAAAGAAACGGGTATGGTGGTAGGTAATTGTCACAAGGTGCCTGAACGGGAATTTATGCGCCAGCGCCTCACGATAGAGGAGATCGTTGAGGCTTTCAAGACATTGCTCAATCGCTTGTGGAAGGTAAATCCCGCGATGAGGGTAATCTTTACCGTAAGTCCTGTGCGGCACTTGAAAGACATGCATCATGGCAATCAGCTGAGCAAGGCCACACTGCTATTGGCTGTGGAGACATTGTGTGGTCTCTACCCTGAAAGGTTGCATTACTTTCCTGCCTATGAAATCGTGATTGACGAATTGCGTGACTATCGTTTCTATGCCGACGATATGGCGCATCCCTCGCCTTTGGCTATAGACTATGTGTGGGAACGTTTTGTTGGCCATATGACCGACCGCGAAGCACAGACCTTTATGGTGCAATGGGGCAAGGTGTCGCGTGCATTGGCACATCGTCCCTTCCGCCCCGAGGCTGAGGAGTATAAGCAGTTCGTGCATCAAAATCTGTTAAAAATAATGGAGCTCAAAGAGAAATATCCC
>JAGBWH010000236.1 GCA_017629925.1 Clostridia bacterium | reverse complement strand
GGCGTTCCTAACGTTTCCTACAACGGCTCTACCTACGAAGCTTGCCCTGAAACCTTTATGATTTCTTCCGCTATCAACTGGACTCCTTACTTCCTTTACATCGCTCAATGTGTGGCAAACGGCCAAGACATCGCTGATGACTGGTGCGGCGGCATCGCTGAAGGTTCTGTTGTGATCACCGGTATGAACCAAGATATTATCGCTGATGGCACTATCGCTGCTGTTGAAGCGGCTATCGCTCAATTCAAAGCTGGTACTCTGAAAGTATTTGATACCTCTACATTCACCGTTGGTGGCTCTGCTATCTCCCCTGACCACAAAGCTGACGTTGACACCGACGCTAACTTTGCGCCTGACACCGACGTTGTCGAAAATGGCATTTTTGTTGAATCTGAATATCGTTCTGCACCTTACTTCGATCTCCGTATCGACGGTATCACCCTGCTCAACGAAAAATATTAATCACACATATGCGGCGGAAAAACCGAGGCATTCGCTTCGGTTTTTCCCTGTTTTGTTTTTTTCAGTAAACTGATAATCTTGGAGGGATCTCATGAACCAAAGCATTGCGCTGGAAATGAAACACATCACCAAGCGTTTTGGCCCTGTTATAGCCAACAATGACGTTCATCTTGACGTGTATAAGGGCGAAATCCTTGCGATTTTGGGTGAAAACGGCAGTGGCAAAACCACTTTGATGAATATGCTGGCAGGTATTTACTACCCTGACGAGGGCGAAATCTGCATTAATGGTCAGAGTGTGCACATTACCTCTCCCCAAGATGCTTTCGCCTGCGGTATTGGCATGATTCATCAGCACTTTAAGCTGGTGGATGTGTTTACTGCGGCAGAAAACATCGCTTTGGGCATTCGCACAAAAGGACTTTTCAACCTCAAAAAAGTGGAAGCGCAAGTGACTGAAATTGCACAGCGTTACGGCTTTGAGGTGCATCCCAAAAAGAAAATTTACGAAATGTCTGTATCCGAAAAACAGACAGTTGAAATTGTAAAGGTGCTCTATCGCGGTGCCGATATTCTCATTTTAGATGAGCCCACAGCGGTGCTCACTCCTCAAGAAACACAAAAGTTGTTTGCCGTTTTGCGCCGTATGCGCGAGGACGGAAAGTCTATTATCATTATCACCCACAAGTTGCATGAGGTGCTCTCCATCTCCGACCGTGTAGCCATTTTGCGCAAGGGTGAACACGTGGCTACTGTGCCCACAAAAGAAGCAACCGAGACTTCCCTCACAGAAATGATGGTAGGTCAAAAGGTTGCGCTCAACATTCAGCGTTCTGAACCCAATAATCCCCAAGTGAGACTGTCGATCAAAGACCTGTCTCTTGTGAATGCCGAGGGCATTACTATACTCGACCATATCGACTTTGAGGCAAAATCCGGAGAAATTCTGGGCATTGCCGGCATTGCTGGCAGCGGTCAAAGAGAACTGCTGGAAGCCATTGCAGGTCTTGAACATATCACCGAAGGTACTATCCTTTATAATAATCCCAAAAACGGAGAAACTGTCAATCTCCGAGACAAAACGCCCATGGAAATTCGTGAGCTGGGCGTGCGCCTTTCCTTTGTGCCGGAAGATAGACTGGGCATGGGGCTTGTGGGCAACATGGATATCACCGACAATATGATGCTCCGTAGCTACAAAAAAGGTCACTCCGCATTTCTCAGCAGAAAAGAACCCCATGACCTTGCGCAAGACATTGTAACCGAGCTTGGCGTGGTTACCCCCGACATTGACGCCACACCCGTTCGCCGTTTGTCTGGCGGTAATGTGCAAAAGGTGCTTGTAGGCAGAGAAATCTCCGCCACTCCCAAGGTGTTGATGGCGGCTTATCCCGTAAGAGGTCTTGATATCAATTCCTCTTATCTCATCTACAACCTGCTCAATGAGCAAAAAGAACACGGCACAGCAGTCATATTTGTGGGCGAAGACCTTGACGTTTTGCTTGAACTGTGCGACCGTATTTTGGTGCTCTGCGCAGGTCGAGTGACTGGCGTGGTGGATGCCAGACAAGC
>JAGBWH010000235.1 GCA_017629925.1 Clostridia bacterium | reverse complement strand
TCTGCCAGATCCATGGTCACGGCTCCGGCCCGTCCCCGCAGAGCGCAGAGCAGGCAATGGTCATTTCCTGCGCGTCAAAGGGGCGGCTGAACACAACTTAAAACACATCACCGTTGACTTTCCTTTGGGTAAGTTTGTGTGTGTAACAGGGGTGTCGGGCTCAGGAAAATCCTCGCTTGTCAATTCTATTTTGTATCGCACACTCGCGCGTGATCTCAATCGTGCCATCACCTACCCGGGCAAAAGTGACGGGATAGAGGGGCTCGAATTTGTCGATAAGGTCATCAGCATTGACCAAGCCCCTATCGGCAGGACGCCTCGCTCAAACCCTGCTACCTACACAGGCCTTTTTAGTGATATTCGTGACCTTTTCGCCAAAACAGCCGAGGCGAGAGCCAGAGGCTACAGCCCCGGGCGTTTCTCCTTTAATGTCAAAGGAGGTCGTTGCGAGGCGTGTGAAGGCGATGGTGTCAAACGTATTGAGATGCATTTTCTGCCTGACGTATATGTAAAATGCGACCAATGCCATGGCACCAGATATAACAGAGAAACGCTTGATTGTCTTTATAAAGGCAAAAATATTGCCGACGTGCTCCACATGACGGTAGAAGAGGGGCTGCATTTCTTTGAGGGGATTCCCGCCATTACCAAAAAACTGCAAACCCTCTTTGACGTGGGGTTGGGGTATGTGCAAATCGGGCAATCTTCCACCACTCTCTCAGGTGGGGAAGCACAGCGCGTGAAACTTGCCACAGAACTATCCAAACGAAGCACGGGCAAAACCGTCTATATTCTTGACGAGCCCACAACAGGCCTTCATACCGCAGATGTCAAAGAACTCATCCGCGTGCTTCAACGGCTGGTGGATATTGGCAACACGGTCATCGTCATTGAGCACAACCTGGATTTGATCAAAACAGCCGACCACATCATCGACCTTGGCCCTGAAGGGGGAGACGGTGGTGGGGAGATTGTGGCTTACGGCACCCCTGAAGAGGTGGCAAAAGTGCCACACTCCTATACAGGTCAGTATCTAAAAGAGAAGTTGAAATAAAAGCATATTCGGCTCATTTTGGCTTCTCTCTACGCTCACAGCCGAAAATGCATCATATTTTCGGCAAGGAGCAAACCATGCAGATACTCATTTTATCGTGCAACACAGGAGAAGGCCATAATAGCACCGCGCGCGCAATTGCGGAATGTTTTTCTGCACATGGTGTGGCATCTACCATCATAGACAGTCTGTCCTTTGGCATAAAGGGGGAGTCAAAGTTGATTTCCTGTGGACATAACACCATTTATAAATATCTCCCCCATGCCTTTGGGGCGGGCTACTATCTCTTAGAGCAAAAGAAAAGCAAAACAAAGAAAACAGCGCTCTATCATATATCCCGCACCACCGTCAAACGCCTGAAAAAATATATAGATGAACATTCCTTTGACGTGATACTGTGCGTTCATCTCTTCCCCGCGCTCGCCTTGACCGCAGTCAAGCAAAAGCACGGGCTAGATGTCAAAGTGTTTTTTGTTGCCACCGACTACACCTGCTATCCGGGCGTCAAAGACCTTGATCTTGACGGATATTTTATCCCCCACAAAGACATTACCTGGGAATATGAAGCCGCAGGCATACCAAAAGATATCATTTATCCCACAGGCCTGCCCGTCTCTTCCGCTTTTGGCACATCCCTGCCCAAATCCGAGGCAAGAGGGGCATTAGGGCTTCCCACAGAGGGGAAATTGTTGCTACTAATGGGTGGTAGTTTGGGGTGCGGACATATCAAAGAAATGGTTGCCACCATCTCCAAAAATTTGTCAGGTGGGGACTATTTAGCGGTGCTTTGCGGAAGAAACGAAAAACTAAAAAAGCAAATCGAAAAGAATCATCTCAAAAACGTCTATGCCATAGGGTATACGAGGCAAGTATCGCTCTATATGGATAGCGCGGACCTCCTTCTCACCAAAGCAGGAGGGCTGAGTTCTACCGAGGCTGCAAGAAAAGGGTTGCCTATCCTCTTTTTTGATGCCGTGCCTGGTTGCGAAACCAAAAACCTATACTTTTTCTCGCATAAGCAATATGCCAAAACGATATTTGATGAACACACCTTACCTCACATTGCCTGCGAACTTCTTAGAGATGACGACACGCTTCGGGCGATGAGCGAGCGTATTCGAGCCGACTTTGCACAAGATGGGGCTGAGGGCATGTATGCCATCATCCGCCAACTCTGCGCACCAAAACATCCATGAACAGATAAAAAATTGACCAAAATTTGTATAAAAAATGGAGAAAAATAACATGAAAATTGCCATTTTGAAGCAAAACCCCCGTGCTATACGCCCCACATACGGCACATCCCTTGCCGCAGGCGCGGATCTTTATGCGCTACTCGGAGAAGAAGAGATGCTATCCATAGCCCCGGGAGAAACAAAAATGTGCCACACGGGCATTGCCTTGGCGATCCCTGAAGGGTATGTGGGACTCATCTGCGCCAGAAGCGGTCTCTCTGTCAAACAAGGGCTTGCGCCTGCCAATAAAGTGGGTGTCATTGACGCCGACTACCGTGGAGAGGTGATGGTAGCGCTACATAATCATAGCGCCGAGACGCGCACAGTTTCTCACGGTGACCGCATTGCGCAACTGCTCATCATGCCTGTGGCGCAGGCAGACTTTGAGGAAGTAGATACCTTGCCCGACACCAAGCGTGGCGCAGGCGGTTTTGGCTCAACGGGCAAATAAAGTTCCCCCATTTCCACAAAGAGGAGTGCTTGACATTCACAAAAAGAAAAGCAAAAGACGATGGTAGCCTCGAGTATGAGGTGATGCCATCGTCTTTTATCTTTTTATAGGATTTCTTTGTGCTTACATTATTTATTTCGCAGGCCTGTGGGATAGTGGTTTTTGGCGGTGCCATCCGTGACCTTAATCCCACCAAGCGCATAACCATCCACC
>JAGBWH010000234.1 GCA_017629925.1 Clostridia bacterium | reverse complement strand
GGCTACTTCAAATGCAACGACGCCACCTATGACGCCTATCAAAGCGAAGTGCGCATCACAGGGGCTACCACCAAGAGCACTTGCCCTGATTGCGGCTCGAACAGAGCATTCTCCTGCGAGCACAAATATAATCGCGTAAGATGCGGCGCTACCACAAGTATCGACAAAAACTGTCTCCAATGCAAGCATCTTGCTCCCGACTATGGCAGAGCGAGAAACTCAGGCACCGTGCAAATTCGTGCGGGCGAAGTGGCGGCTCTTGAACTGTCAGCACTCAAAATTGGTGTGGGCTGGGATTCTCGTCTGGATATTGACTCCAGCGTGATCATGGCAAATGGCACAAGCTCCGCTTATAATTTGGTATATTACGCCAGCAAAATAGGCCCTTACAATTCTGTCATTCACAGAGGCGACAACGTCACGGGCATAGATGATGATGTGGCCGGCACGGAAGACGATGAAAACATCGATATCAATTTGGATGCTGTACCCCAAAACTATGACCGTTTGGTCTTTGTCATCAACATTTTTTCGGGTGCTGATAGATTTGGTAATGTCAAAGGTCTGTACCTCAATATTTACGACCAAGGTACAGGCGACAAACTCATTGAATACCAAGTAGAGCGCAATTTTAGCGATAGTCGCTCGCTGATCATTGGCGAAGCCAGAAGAGTGGGTAGCGGATGGGAATTCAAGGCGATTGGAGAAGGCTCGACCATTCCAAGTGTTCACACCTTGGCAGAATATTGCGCCACCCATAGATTCTAATTCATATTCACATAAAAAACTGTATCAAATACAAGATTTTTGTACTTGATACAGCTTTTTTTATCCAAACAAAGCCCGAACTATACTTTGCCCGGGATTATTTCAATTCTTTTTTGGTCAAAATTTTGCTTCCCCACAGCACCAAACCGGTCACATATAAAATGGTAGAGAAAACAAAGCAAAGCACTTCTTTTGTGGAGTATTCAACCCCTTTCCCTATGACCATCGTCAGCATATAGAACGGATTGACTTTCAGCGCATAATCAACAATTCTAAGTAGTGTTTCGTTGCCATCGCTCATTGTTCCAAACAGCACAACAACCTCTAAAACGGAGATGATCATCGTCATGCACAGCGTCAGCGCAAAGTTTAACACAATTGCCGCGCCAACATTCTTGGTGAACACGACCAAAAACGAGATGACCGCAGACAAAAACACATAAGCCATCACCACAAACAGCAAGGAGAGCAGCAAATATCCAAGGTCTTTTGCAAAAGAAATCTGCGCCGAATACTTAAAACCGACCGCAAATGACATGGCAAAATTGAGCAGTCCATACAGCATAATAATCGCGGTGAGATAGGTGGAAACAGAAATAAACATGGAGAGGAAAATGTGCGATCTTTTGTGTCCGCAGATGATTTTGTTTCTAATGGTTCCGTGCGAGAAATCCTTACAAACGATAATACACAAAAATACGGGCAAAATAATGCCAAAATTATTGGAGGGACTAAAAGAGTTAAACAAAAAGAACTTTGCGTCCATGCCTATGTCCATGATATCTTCCACGCCCAGCCCTGTGAAGAGCAGTTTGAAAATAATAGGCATCAGAATGCCAAATCCAAGCCCAATGATAGAAACGACGAGCAGTAATTTGTCTTTACAAATTCGTTTCATATCAACTTTTAGCAATTTATTCATACCTTACACCTCCCACAACACTAAGATAATACTCTTCTATGTTCACATTAGATGTTTTGAGCGCTTCGATCTTCACGCCTGTTTTTAAGATGTCCTCTAAAATCTCGTTCAAATGACCGTCATGATAGATAATCATGCCATAAGGCAAGGCTTTAATCTCGCATGGGTAGGTCGTTTTTAAGGTGTAATACAGTTTGGCTGGATCGTCTGTTGTCACCTCTACATAAGGACGGCATTCTTTTGACAGCTCATCCACCGAAATTTCTTTGACAATATGGCCTTTTGAAATCATGCCGTACGTATTTGCCACCAATGACAGTTCGGAGAGCAGATGCGAAGAAATCAAAAACGTGATCTTCTTTTCTTGGTTTAATTTCAAAATCAATTCTCTGATTTCCACAATGCCGGCAGGGTCCAAGCCATTGAGCGGTTCGTCCAAAATCAAAAATTCAGGGTCTCCCACCAGCGTCATGGCAATGCCAAGTCTTTGGCGCATACCCAGCGAAAAATCTCCTGCCTTTTTAGGGCTATCATATAGATCGCCCAGCCCCACTTCTTTAAGCAAACCTTTGACGATATCTTCTGTTTTTTCCAGCCCCAGCAAGTCGCATTGAAATTCGATGTTTTCTTTGGCGGTGAAATTGAGATAAATCGAAGGGCTCTCCACGATCGCGCCAACTTTTCTCCTGATTTTTGTCAAGTCCCCCGACACACTACTCACACCAAACAATTCATAACTGCCGCTCGTTGGAAAAATCAGCCCGGTAATCAGTCGAATAACGGTTGTTTTACCGCTTCCGTTTTCCCCCACGAAACCATAAATATCGCCTCTTCTGATATTCATGTTCACGCAGTTTAGGACAAGTTTGTTTTTATATCTTTTGCACAAATCAAACGTTCTTAAAATATATTCCATGTGAATATCCTTTCCGTATTTTTGCATGATATGGTGTCTATGCCGATAGTATATCATGCTATTGCAAAAAATGCAATAGGTATATAAATTTGCGGGGTTTATCTTTTTTTTATTTATTTTTCAATAAGGTATTGACTTTATTTTTTGGGATGCTATAATGAAGGTGATTTTGGCGAAAGCCGAAAGCAAAAAGATGAATGAAAAGCAGGGCGATACGCCCCCTTGTATGTGTGCACAGAGACGGCCAATGTGGCAAACGGTCTTTTGCACGAATGGTGCATGGTTATGTTTGGTATCAGATTTGTTTGGGAAAAACTAAAGGGAAGCCGATGGATGGTGATCTTGGGCCTTTGTATCACCGTTGTTTCTGCGCTTTCCGCTTTGGTGGTTCCCGTTTTGTCAAAACTCCTTGTGGACGATGCGATTCGCGGCGGGAAAACTGAGTGGGTATTACCCTTGGTGGGCCTGATGGTGGGAACGATGCTCCTCAGAGGGGTTCTTTTTATTGTCAAGGTGTATCTTTTGGAGGTGTCCTCGCAAAATCTACTGATTACGGTGCGCCGTTCTATGTTTGACAACCTCCAGCATCAGGAAATGCACTTTTTTGACCGTATGCGCTCGGGGGATATTATCACCCGTACGCTCAATGACCTAAACTTCCTGCGCCATTTCGTGGCGTATGTGGATTATTCCGCGGTGGACACGGTGGTGTTCGTTTTGGCGTCTCTTGTTTTGCTGTTCAACGTCAGTTGGCAGCTCAGCCTGGCGTTGCTTTGCGTATTTCCTGCCCTGATCATCACCTCTTTGCTGTATAGCCGTAAGGTGCGCCCCCTTTATCGCGCTAACCGCGAATTTCTTTCTCACCTCAATCACGGCGCCTCCGAAAATATCGACGGCAACCGTGTAGTCAAGGCTTTTGCCAGGGAAGAGTACGAAAAAGAGAAGTTTGACCAACTCAGCCAAGAATATAAAAAAGGCCACCTGCGCGCGGCGATTGCCAACCTGAAATTGGCGCCGCTCATGAGCTTTTTCTCCCAATCCATCACAGTGATTGCCATGCTGGTGGGGGGCATTCTCGCCATTCGGAGCGACAACTTCACCGTAGGTACGCTGACACTTTTCATTTCTACGGGAGGCATCCTTTCTGCCAATATTCTCAACATTCCCGCATTGATTAACGATTTTCACCAATTTCACATTTCCGCCCAAAAGGTGGTGGAAATCTGCGAGGCCTCTCCCCTGATTCTTGACCGCCACGATGCGGTGGCATTGCCCGAAGGCAAACGGCTGGAAGGGGAGATAGAGTTTCGGGATGTGTCTTTTGCCTATACCAAGAACGGGCCTGAGATACTCAAAGACGTGTCTTTTACCCTGCAAAAGGGAGAAACCTTGGCCATCATGGGCCCCACGGGTAGTGGCAAAACCACGCTGATTAACCTGTTGGTACGCTTTT
>JAGBWH010000233.1 GCA_017629925.1 Clostridia bacterium | reverse complement strand
TGACGCCTCTTTGAACTCTTGCTGGCAAATGAGCAGATCTTTGCTTCTAAATCCAATAATAGAGGTAACATCCATGCCCATTTCATGGCATTTTTCTGCCACGGGCATAGCAATCGCACACCCCACGCCACCGCCGATAATGCACACTTTTTTAAGGCCATCAAGATGAGTTGGCACGCCAAGAGGGCCTACGAAATCCTGTAGACTATCCCCCGCATCTTTTTGGGATAGCCCAAGGGTGGTTGCCCCCACAATTTGATAAATGATCTTCACCGTTCCCTTTTGTTGGTCGACACCTGCCACCGTTAAAGGAATTCTCTCCCCTTCTTCGTCTACTCGCAATATGATAAACTGACCTGGCTGTGCTTTTTTCGCCACCAGTGGGGCAAGAATGTGCAACTCTACCACCGAAGGGTTTAGGATTTTTTTATCTACAATAGGATACATGAATGTTTCTCCTTGTTTTCGGGATAATTACAGGAAGGCAGTTGCATCGTGTACTGCAACTGCCCTAATACGCCATTCAAAATATGTTGTGCATCACTCTACGATCGTGAGCGTAGCGGTCATGCTCGGTATGTCATAATAGTTGGGGTTTGTGTGCGTAAAGTGGGCGGTGACGATATATTCGCCTACCTCACTTTGCCCATTGCCTTCGTAATGGACGGTGACATCCGGGGGCAGTTGCGCCTCGTCGATGCCAATGGAATGTACCGCGCCGTCATAGACAAAGGTTTTGCTGGCAAACATAACGCCACTCATATCAAAATGAATTTTCCGAATTTCCAGCACGGCTGTCATGTCGGGAATGGGATGATAGTTTTCATTTTCGCTGGAGAATTTTGCCACCACTATGTATGTGCCTGCATTGGTATGGGTATTGTTCTCATAGGTCACAGACACGCCCTCGGGCAAATTTTCTTCTTTGACCGTAATGGTATGGGCTGTGCCATCATAGAGCACATATTTGCTTTCCAGCATCGCATCACTCATGTCATAGGTGCCTTTGATGATATTCATGGTGGCGGACATGGTTTCGGTGACATAGTTTTCTTTGGTGATGGTCACAGAAATATAGTATTCGCCCACATTCGTGAAGGTGTTTTCGGTGTTATACTGCATCACAACGCCCGAGGGAAGGTTGGCGAGGGTGATGCTTTTAGGCTCTCCGTCATAGACATAGGTTTTGGAGGGAAAACTCACCCCTTCAAACGCACGGCTTTTCAAATTGACGGTAAAGTGGGTGGAAAAGCCTTCATATTTGACCTCGAAGGTGTGCGTGCCAACGGTTTGCAATTTTGCCAAATCAAAAGCAGAAAGATAGCGGGCAGAAAGCATTTCTTTTTTTCTGCCATCCTCTGTGTGAATGACGATATCATAGTCCATCAAATCAAATTCGTCTGCATAGAGTTCCTCCGGGCCTTTTAACTCGATCTTCAGGATTTCGGATTTGCCACAGGAGGTGAGTACAAACAAAGTCAGCGCGCAAAGACCAAAGAGCAACAACGCTAAAATATATCTCTTTTTCATATATGTTCCTCACAAAAGCTTTCAAAAAATACTTTGCCATCTATACTATACCATCTTTTTATATAAAATGCAAGATATAACTTAAAAGATACAAGACAGTTTTGTCATATTTTTTGACCGCCATAAAAGCGGGCAAAAGAGACGCATTTCCTCGCTTTCCATCATAAAAAAGCCAGATCAAATTCTCCCATGGGAGGGTTTGGTCCGACGTGTTTTTATAAAAATTCGGCTATCTCGCACGAATTTTGCACCAGATAGCCGAAAAAGTGAATATTTTAGGTAGGGTTTATGCCCAAGACATCGTGCCGGGTTTAGGCTCTTTGATAATGGAGGCTTTGAGGAACTCGACGGCGTGAGTCAAGCCTTCCATGGGTGTCATGAGGCTGTCTTCATGCTCAATGCTCATGACCTTGTCATAGCCTGCAAGGCGCAGAGCGGAAATCATATCTCTCCAATAATCTTGACCGTTACCATAACCCACAGAACGGAAAATCCAGCTACGATGCAGTTCATCGCTGTAATGTTTGGTATCCAGCACGCCGAATTTAGCGGTATTGATCAGGTCAATTTTGGTATCTTTTGCGTGGAAATGGTAAATCGCACCGTGCAGTTCACGGAT
This sequence comes from Clostridia bacterium, assembly GCA_017629925.1. Lineage (GTDB taxonomy): Bacteria > Bacillota > Clostridia > Oscillospirales > CAG-272 > UBA1740. The sequence continues at coordinate 6,195 of JAGBWH010000233.1, read as the reverse complement.
AGCCGCCACGGGGTTGATGCCTTGCCAAATCAGGTGGGAGGGGTCAAAGTTCGCACCAATCACATCGCCGACTGCTGCGCGGAGTTTGAGCAGGGTTTCGGGGTTATATACGCAGAAACCGGGGTGCATTTCAAAGGCAATTTTGGTCACACCGTGGGACAAAGCAAACGCGCCTTGCTCTTTCCAATACGGAATGAGCACGTCGTTCCATTGGTAATCCAGCACATCAAGGAAGTCTCCGGGCCATGCGCAGGTAGCCCAGTTGGGGGTTTTATCTTCGGGAGAGCCACCGGGGCAACCGGAGAAGGTCACGATGGTATCCACGCCCAGCTTCTCTGCCAGCAAAACGGCATTTTGCCAATCTTGATGGAACGCTTGCGCAATCTCTTTGTTGGGATGCACAGCATTGCCGTGAACAGACAGGGCGGCAAGATCCATGTTGTGTTTTTTGAGTGTGTTTTTGAATGCCTCAAGTGCTTTGTCATCCGAGAGAAGCACGGCGGGATCGCAATGGGCTTTTCCGGGATAACCACCACAGCCAATTTCTACCGCTTCAATGCCCAATCCTTCAAACACAGTGAGGGCCTCTTCCAGTGTCATTTGACCAAATAGGTTTGTAAGTACACCAAGTTTCATATGTAAAATCTACTTTTTTATATCTTTGTTGCGCCTACATAGTCGAGCAGTTTCGCATACGCCTTAATCATAGCAAATAATCTTTGATTTTGCAATACTTTTTGGTGATTTCTTGTCATAATTTCTTGTAATATTTTTTGATGTATAGATAACGCCCAAGCGAGGGGGGCTCGCTTGGGCGGCGGGGGTTATATTTTGTACCAATAATAGCTACAATATGTTGACGTAAAGTGCTTCGCATTTTGGCTGGCATCTGTAACGTCAACGATTGTTCCACCCGTCTTATTTTCCCAATTGGAAGAGCTTGTTGTTCTGTACCAAGTCGAGGAATCTGTAAACACGATGCTCGTAAGGCTGGTGCAACCATAGAACGCCAAATCGCCTATCAAGGTCACACTATTGGGGATGATAATGCTTGTTAGTCTTATGCAATAATAGAATGCTTCATCGCCTATCAAGGTCACGCTGTCGGGAATGGTGACACTCGTAAGGTTGTTGCAATAAGCGAACACTCTATAACCTATCGAGGTAACGCTATCGAGGATGGTCACACTCGTAAGGCTGGTGCACCAAGCAAACGCCAAATCGCCAATTGTGGTGACGCTATCAGGGATGGTGATGCTCGTAAAGCTGGTGCAATTCCAGAACGCATAAGTGCCAATTGAGGTGACGCTATTGGGAATGGCGATGCTCGTAAGGCGTGAGCAATAAGAGAACGCATTTTCGCCTATCGAGGTGACGCTTGTGCCTATCACCACACTCGTAAGATTTGTGCAACGATAGAACGCATAATTGCCAATCGAGGTGACGCTATTACCAATCACCACGCTCCTAAGGCTTGTGCAATTATAGAACGCATAATCATAAATGACATAATACGCTCCGTTATAACTTTCGGGAAGGATTAGTTCTGTATCTGTACCTACGTAACCCAAAAGATAGTTCACATTGCCATGCGTATAGAAAAGATAATCATCTTGGAGTGCAATCTTGCTCTCTCCTGTATGCACTTCTTTTGCGTAATAAGCAACTCTTCCATGGCCAGAAGAACCTGCTATGATACTCAGCGAGGAATAGTTAATGACTTCAATCAGTTTGTAGCAACCATAGAATGCAGAATCGCTAATCGCCTTGACGCCATTGCCTATCGTTACACTCGTAAGGCTTGTGCAATTATAGAACGCATCAGAGCCTATCGCGGTGACGCTATCGGGAATGGTTACGCTCGTAAGGCTTATGCAATTATAGAATGCACATGCGCCAATCGTGGTGACGCTATTGCCAATCACCACGCTTGTAAGGCTTGTGCAATTATGGAACGCATACTGGCCAATCGAAGTGACGCTATTGCCAATGACCACACTCGTAAGGCTCGTGCAATATTCGAACGCATAGCTGCCAATCGAGGTGACGCTATTGCCAATGACCACACTTACAAGGCCGGAGCAATTCGCGAACGCATAATTGTCAATCGAGGTGACGCCATCGGGGATGGTGACACTCGTAAGGCTGGTGCAACCGTAGAATGCACGAGAGTTAATCATAGTGTCGCCATTGCCAATCACCACACTCGTAAGGCTGGTGCAATATTCGAACGCAGAGCTGCCAATCGAGGTGACGCTGTCGGGAATGGTCACACTCGTAAGATTTGTGCAACGATAGAATGCTTTAAAGTCTATTGAGGTAACGCCGTCAGGGATGGTAATGCTCTTAACTGTTGCATCTTTGATGCCCGTGATGACGCAGGCCGTGTCCGTTAAAGTAAAGTAAAAATTTGCCATCTCAGGTATGGGGACAAACCTCGCTGTGATATCCATATCAGAATAAATTTTGAAAGAGTAGTCTTTTTCGGCAGAAAGCAAGGTTTCGCCATGATACCAGCCCGCGAAGACATACCACGCTTTCGGGGAAAGATGTGGCATCGTAACAAGGCTACCTTCCTCTACCCTTTGGCTTGTAATGGTTGCATCATCAGAGGTTTCAATGCGCACCGTATAGAGGGGTAATCGGCGAATTGTGACGGTATAAAGTTTCATTGCGTCGCCATTGGTCACAAGAATATAGAAGTGGTTATCACCAGATATGAGAGGCGCAATTTTGGTGTGGAATACGTTTTCGCAATACTTATCTCTCGCCACCACATAGCGCGCGCCATCCGGCACGGTGATATCGTCAAGAAAAGAAAATTCTGTGGTGGTATTGGGTACTTCTAAAGAAAGGTGGTCTCCCATGAGTATCATAGAGGCAGAGGAAATGGCGCAGGGATCTGCGGGAGGATTGTTTGTCTTACCGCAAGCGGTCAAAGCCATGAATGCTACCACACACAAAAGTGCTGTCATCAAAATAGTCAATGTTTTTTTCATGCTGTTACATCTCCCTACAAAAAAATAAAAGTGTGCCCGCAAAGCGAGCGCACCACATGATGTGCCCAACCTTACCGCGACGCAATTTTCATAAACACTGTAGTCCAAGTATATGAAAAGGTGGGAACACTAAAATGGCATAAACACCTTTGGGGTAAAATGATTATATTATTTCATAGGGTTATTATAGCACCTTTGGAAAAACTTTACAATGCTTTAGATGAAATTGTGTTATGAGAATTTTTTATAAAGTAAATTCTCAAAGCAAATGCCACCGCCCAAAATATGCCGGATGAGGTAGCGTTTTTGTTTACACCGCTATATTGACTTTGATAATTCACTCTCTAAAAATCTGGAGAATGGGGGGGTTTTGTCTCTTGACAAGGTCATTTCTTTTCGCTATAATTTTATATGTAGCAAAAAAATGGCAAAAAGAAGGGGGAAAAAAGCAAGTGACAAACCGATTTGCGCCCCAGGTGGAGCATAAAATTTCGGGTGAAGAATTGTTTTGCGGGAAGGTGCTTCGGCTGGAAGTCGATACCGTGTCTCTGCCGGACGGGCAGGAAAGCGTCCGCGAGGTGATTCGTCACAATGGTGCGGTCTGCGTCATTCCCTATGACAAAAAAGACAATACCATTATTATGGTCTCTCAATATCGTTATGCCGTCTCTCAGGTGATGATGGAAATTCCTGCGGGAAAGCTGGACAGCCCAAGCGAGCCTCCGCTTGATGCCGCGAAACGTGAACTGTCCGAGGAGACGGGGTATCTCGCTCATACATGGCGCAGTTTAGGGTTATACTATGCGTCACCTGCCATTTTAGACGAAAAAATCGAAATGTTTTTGGCGCTCAATCTTGAACAGGGAGAGGTGCATCCGGACGATACCGAGTACCTTTCCTGCGTGAAAGTGCCTCTGCCTGAGGCGGTCGAACAAGTGCTTTCGGGCGCATGGACGGATGGAAAAACCGCTTGCGCTATTTTGAAACTGGACGCTCTGCTGCGCGCAGGACGGCTGGAGGAGGGAGACAAATGAAATCCCTCTTTTCAGAAGAAGGGCGCTTTTATCGCGCCGCACTGCACACGCACTCTTCCCTCTCCGATGGAGAACTCTCCCCCGAGCAACTGAAAGCCTACTATCGCGCCCACGGATTTGATATTCTCGCCATTGTGGACCACGAAGTGTTTTGCTCGCATGACAATTTATGCGAGTCGGACTTTTTGGTGCTTTCCGGCTATGAAATTGCCTTTGGGAATGTGCGAGAAGATTTTTTTAGTACCCCCACCTGCCATATCAGTTTGATTGCCAAAAACCAAAATGTCAAAGCCCTTGTGGGCATTGACACTGCCTATTTGCCAAAAGGGAGCGCGCTTCCTTTGCTATATGAGGGCAAAACAGTTAAAAGAGAATACAGCTTGGACTCCATCGCATCGGTGCTGGAGCAGGCGTCAGAGGCGGGATTTTTGCCTTTTCTCAATCACCCCGCATGGTCTCTTGAAAATCCGTTTCAATTTTGCCACTACCCCGCACTTGGTGGGGTGGAGGTCTATAATCACCTCTCCTACATGGAGGGCGGGCAAGACAATTCTGCACTCCCTCTTGATCTGCTTTTATCGCAGGGGCAATTCCCTCTCCCCTTGGCGACAGATGATTTTCATGGCGAAAACAACCATGGCACGGGTGGATTTACCATGATTTGCGCCACCTCTCTTGCCTATGAAGATGTGATTTTTGCCTTAGAAGCAGGACAGGCCTACGCTTCAAACGGTCCCTTGCTTTACCGTCTATTCTCCGAAGATGGGTATTTGCGGTTTAGTTGTTCGGGGATAAAGGAAGCGGCGCTCATCACCCCCTTACGCCCCACGTCCGCGCGGATTGTCTCCTCTGGGGAAGATCTCTATTATGGAGAGTTTGCCATTCCGCCGAGCGCACCTTGGGTGCGACTGGAACTGACGGACAGAGAGGGCAAAAAACTTTGGACGCGCGCCTATAAATCAAGCGAATTATAAAGCGAAGTATAAAGCGAATTATAAAAGAAAGGGGCTCAGCCAGTTAGATGCAGAAGGCGTGATTTGCCAACTCGTCGACGTACAGGTGTACGGCAGAGGAGCAAATCGCGACTAAAAAACACACATAAAATGAAATTCATTGGAATTTCTACCAACAAAAAAACCGCTTTACGCTCATTTTTGTGAAGATAAAGGGTTGTTTTTATTGATTCTTACTTGTGTGTTTTTGTTCTGTGCTAAATGGCGCAGCCCCCTTGGAGAACATATATGAGTGCAACACAAAAATATACGGCTGATGCCTTAACGGTACTGGAAGGTCTGCGCCCCGTGCGAGTGCGCCCCGGTATGTATATTGGTGATACCGACAGCAAGGGGATGCATCATCTCTTGTGGGAAATGATTGACAATGCCGTGGACGAGGCTGTCAACGGTTATGCGGATTGCATCACCGTCACCATAGAAACAGACAATAGCATCATCGTGACCGACAACGGCCGCGGTATGCCTGTGGATATTCACCCCGACAAGAAAGTCTCCGGTGTGGAATTGATATTCACCCAACTCCATGCGGGGGGCAAATTTGATAATAAGAGTTACCAAATCTCAGGTGGTCTGCACGGGGTTGGTGCGGCGGTGGTCAATGCTTTGTCGGAATGGCTTATCTGCGAAGTGTATCGCGATGGGAAAATTCATCGGGCAGAGTTTCATAGTTATGTCGATGAAAACGGCGAGGTAGTCCCCGGGGCAACCAAACGTCGCTTGCGCGGTGCAGGCTCAACGACAAAAAAAGGAACGATGGTGCATTACAAACCCGACAAACGGGTGTTTTCCACCGTCAAACCCGACCACAATATCATCACCCAAAAATTACGGGAAATGGCGTTTCTCAATGCAGGGGTGACCTTTATCTTCACCGACCTGCGCAAACCCGAAGAAGAGCAGGTGCAAACCTTCTGCTTTAAGGGTGGTCTTTCGGATTTTATCCGCTATATGAACAGTTCCAAAATCCCTGCTTATCCTGAACCGATTATGGTGTCGGGCAAGGCAGATGGAATATCCGTTGAAGTCGCTATTCAGCACACGGATGCCTACAATGAATCTATCGTTTCCTACGTCAATAACATTCGCACCGTAGAAGGTGGTACGCATGAAACAGGCTTCAAGCAAGCGGTAACAAAAGTATTCAAC
>JAGBWH010000232.1 GCA_017629925.1 Clostridia bacterium | reverse complement strand
GGCAACAGAAGGCCCTGTTTTGATTTTGGCAGGCGCAGGAAGCGGAAAAACGACCGTTCTTGTGAAACGGATCGTGCATATCATCAAATATGGTGATGGATATAGCACGGATTTTGTGCCCGAAGGGTTAAACGAGGGACGAGTGGCGGCGCTGGAGCGTGCGCTGGATTTCCCGACAGAGACCATCGAGCAAGATATTTTGCCTGAATTTATCCATGCGCCCTGCCCTCCTTGGGCGATGCTTGCCATTACCTTTACCAATAAAGCGGCAAGAGAAATTCGAGAACGTCTCGCCTTGGCGTTTGATGACATTAGCCTATCCGAGCAAATTTGGGCAGGCACGTTTCACTCTGTTTGCCTTCGTATCTTGCGAAAGTATTGCGACAAGGCAGGCTATCAAGCCGGATTTACCATCTATGATACAGATGACAAACGGCTGCTGATCACCAACATTATGCGAGACCTGAAAATTGATGATAAAAAATTGCCCGTCAAAGCCGTGGCAGCGGAAATCAGCCGTCTCAAAGATGAACTCACAGGCCCTGAGGACATGGGGCCGGGCAAAGACCATCGCATGGCGAATATTCAAACAATTTATGCCATGTATCAAAAGAAACTCAAAGAATTTAACGCCCTTGATTTTGATGATATCATCATGCAAACGGTGCGATTGCTTCAAAACTTTGAGGAGGTAAGACAGCATTGCCAACGCCTCTTCCGCTATGTATCCGTTGACGAATACCAAGACACCAACGTGGCGCAATTCCGCCTGACAGAATTGCTCTCCGGAGGCAGGCGCAATATCATGGTGGTGGGAGATGATGACCAGTCGATTTATCGTTTCCGTGGGGCAACGGTGGAAAACATTTTGTCTTTTGACCGTGTGTATGAAGATTGCACCATCATTAAACTCGAGCAAAACTATCGCTCCACCAAAACCATCCTTGACGCCGCCAATGCGGTGATTGCTCATAACAGCCGCCGTCACGATAAGAAGTTGTGGTGCGCAAAAGGTGGCGGTGAGCCCATTAGCCTTGTCACCTGCTCCACCCAATATGACGAAGCCAAATATATCACAGATACCATCATGCGAGGCGTGGTGAGAGAAAAACGGCGGTATAAAGAATATGCCGTGCTCTACCGCATCAACGAAATGGCTCGTTCCCTTGAAAGTGGATTTGCCAAAAGCGGTATTCCCTATCGGGTGCTCGGCACACAACGCTTCTATGACCGCAAAGAAATTCGAGATATGACTGCTTATCTGTGTGTGATTTGCAATCCCCATGATACCGGACGTCTCAAACGCATCATCAACGAGCCAAAACGCAAAATCGGCAACGCATCGGTGGAAGCCGCCGAACTCATTGCCGAGGCCATGGGGCGTTCACTCTTTGATGTTGTCTCTCATGCGGATGAGTTCCCTGCCCTCTCCAGAGTTGCCCCTGCTATGCTGTCTTTTGCGCAGCTCATTTTGTCTTTTAGAGAGCAAGAAATGCTCCCCTCGGAATTGCTCAAAGCCGTCTTTGAAAGAACAGGCTATAAGGCGATGCTCGAGGAAGCGGGAGAGGTGGAAAAGGTGCGTATTCAAAGTGTGGAAGAATATATTTCCGCAGCCGTTGAATATGAAAAACGCGAAGAAACACCTACGCTGACTGGTTTCCTTGAAGAGGTCGAATTGGTCTCTGACGTTGATAAATACGACGAAGATGCCGATGCGGTGGTACTCATGACGGTGCATAGTGCAAAAGGTCTGGAATTTCCCATCGTCTTTTTGCCCGGCATGGAAGAAGGCATCTTCCCCGGTACGCAATCCTTCACCGATCCCGATGAACTTCACGAGGAAAGACGGCTTGCCTATGTTGCCCTCACTCGTGCGAAAGAAAAAATCTACATCACCCATGCGCAAGAGCGGTTGCTCTACGGGCACACCACCAATAATCGTCTATCTCGGTTTGTCAAAGACGAAATCCCTGAGGAACTCATCAGCGAAGTGGAACGTCACGTCCCCTCCTACGCGCCCCCACGCAGTTACTATGGCTCGGGTGGCAGACCATTTTCTTCAGGGCAAAGACCTACTTACAGCCCCCCTCAAGGAAAAGGCAAAAAGCCCGCTGTCAGCGACCGTGCCTACACGCCCCCCACAAGCACTCATAGCCCGCAAAAGGGATACGGCATTGAACGCTTTCCTGTGGGATGTGAGGTCGTGCACGCCGCCTTTGGGACAGGCAAAATCCTATCCGTCAAAGACATGGGCGGAGATATTCTCTATGAGGTGGCATTTGATGATGGCACCACAAAGAAACTCATGGCGACTTTCGCAAGACTGGAAAGGAAAAAGTAAGCAAAACCGCCCGTTTATCTCATGAAAAATTAATACAAAAACAGCCTCTTGAGACCAAAAACAAGCTCAAGAGGCTGAAATTTTCTTATCCACCCGCGGTGGAGGAATATAGACGGCGTTCGCCGTTCGTGTAAGAAGCGAAGCGACGGAATAGCGAGCCTGTGAGCGTCTATAGCGCAACTTCGTCGCGCGTGTAAGGAGCGAAGCGACGGAATAGCGAGGGACGAGCGTCTATGGAAAGCCGTTGGCTTTTGTGATATGCTTGCTGTCGCAAGCGCATTTTTTAAGCTGAACTTTACGGTTCAAAAGAGTTGGTGCTTTTATTTTTTACCATTAGCGTGAGGAAGGAAGAAGGTGCCCCACATCAAATAAACGCCGTAAGATAGAGTGTCGGGATCCTCTTCCGAGGTTGGTACCTCGTACCCCTGCTCGTTTCTTCGCCAAGAATCCATGCGCTCGTCAGCAATACCATAAAGCTCCTGAAGCCGCTTTCCGTTCGCCCCACCTCTCATCATTTCAAAGGTCACGATATGTCCAAGCTCGTGGAAAACGATCTCC
>JAGBWH010000231.1 GCA_017629925.1 Clostridia bacterium | reverse complement strand
GTTCGTGGGCTGATAGACTGCCAAAGTTTGGGAATTGGCAATGGCTTCTCTCGCCTCTTTGATGTCAGCCAGTTCACCAAGAGAAATGAGGCAAACCGCAATATTGCCCATGACGGTGGCTTCTACGGGCCCTGCCAGCACTTTTGCGCCTGTGGCATCAGCGGTCAAGCGGCACAGCAGCGTATCTTTGATACCGCCACCCAGCATATGAATATGGTGAAATTCTTTCTTTGAAATAACGGACAGTTTTTCAAAATTGGTGCGATATTTCATGGCAAGAGAATCGTAGATACAGCGCATGATCTCACCGCGTGTTTGGGGGACGTATTGCCCTGTGACACGGCAAAATTCTCTGACGCGACCAGGCAAGTCTCCTGCAATTTCAAATTCGGGTGCATCACAGTCGATAAAGCACTTAAATGGCTCGCAAGCCAGCGCTTCTCTTTCAAGGTCTGCATAGGATACCGTAGCCCCCTCTTTCATCCATTGGCGACGAGATTCTTGAATGAGCCACAGACCAATAATGTTTTTGAGGAAGCGAATGGTGCCATCCCATCCGCCTTCGTTTGTATACTGAACGGCTTCACTTTCAGGGGTGATGCAGGGCTCTTTTAGTTCGGTGCCAAAGAGAGACCAAGTGCCACAACTGATATACACAAACTCATCTTCACTCGCAGGCGCTGCCACCACGGCAGAGGCGGTGTCATGCGTGCAGGCGGCAATCACGGGAATGGGCTGGCATCCCAGTTCTTCGCACAGGCGAGGGGTGAGTGTGCCATACACGTCACCGGGGCGAATGAGTGTGGGCAATATCCGTGTAGGAATGCCCAGTTTTTCAAGCAGTTCCGTATCCCATGTTTTTTGATAGGGATCAAAGAAGCCTGAAGTGGAGGCAATGGTCATTTCCCCTCTCATTTCACCTGTGAGCAGGTAGGCGAAATAGTCGGGGATAAAGAGCATTTTATCGGTACGCTCCAGCCAATCAGGGCGATATTTTGCCAAATAGTAGAGCTGATAGATGGTGTTAAACCGCAGGGTTTGTGTCCCGGTTCGGGTGTATAATTCATGATAGGAGATGATGTTGGCAACTTCATCTGCCATCCCATCCGTGCGACTGTCACGGTAGTGAACAGGGTTGCCCAAAAGTTCCCCCCTTTGATCCACCAAAGCAAAGTCCACACCCCACGTGTCAATCCCGATCGCATCCACAGGACCGAGTTGCAGAGCTTTGATAATCCCTTGCTTGATTTCAAACCACAAGCGAAGAATATCCCAATGCATGGTATCGCCCACATAAACAGGGTCATTGGAAAAACGATGAATTTCTTGCATATCAATTTTGCCGTTTTCATAGGTAGCAAGCATGGCTCTGCCACTGGAAGCGCCAAAGTCGAATGCCAGTATTCGTTTGGACATATCTATTTTCCTTTCAAATAACTGATGATATTACACAGATTTTATCACCCTACATTATACCAAAGACAAAGCACAATTGTCAACCAAAAAATAGGTTTTCGCCCTTGTTTTCGTGCGTTTTTTTGGCAGGTGGCGCGGTCATGGGCAAGGTGCATAAAAATATGGTATAATTTCGGCATTTTTGCCGAATATTTTTTTTCATTGCAGATAGACAACTGCTATATTTTATGATATAATAGTGTAAAATTAAAAAATAATTATCCGGAGGATATGTAAAAATGGCAAATGATGCTGCAATTTTGGACGAGTTTAAGTCTGTAAAAGCAGAGGGCGTGGCTGTTGACGCCAGCAAAAAAGTTCGTGTAGGTATTATCGGTACCGGTTGGATCGCTGATGCTCATAGGCGTGCTTACCTCAAACAACCCGACGTTGAAATCGTCGCCGGTGCTGACCTCATTCCCGGCAAAGCAGAGGCTTTCTTCAAAAAATATGAAAAAGATGGTCTGGACTGCTCCAAAATCAAAACCCATTATGCTGACCACAAAGAAATGCTCGAAGACAAGAGCCTTGCCCTTGACTGTGTAAGCGTTTGCACCTACAACCGTACCCACGCTGTATGTACCATCGACGCTCTCAATGCAGGCGTTCACGTACTGCTCGAAAAACCCATGTGCGTTACCATCGAAGAAGCAGTAGAGATCTGCCGTGCTGAAAAAGCCAGCGGCAAAGTGCTTTCTATCGGTTTCCAACCTCGCTTTGACGAGAATATGCAAATGATCGGCAAAATCTGCCGTTCCGGCGTGCTCGGTCAAATCTACTACATTCAAACTGGTGGCGGCCGTCGTCAAGGTATCCCCTTCCCCTACGGCACTACCTTTATTGAAGACCAAACCGCAGGTCTGGGTGCGCTCGGCGATATCGGTTGCTACTCTCTTGACTGCGTGCTGAATGCAATTGGCTATCCGAAGCCCCTCACCGTTTCCGGTTACAAATCCGCTTTCTTTGGTCAAAACCCTGAATATGCCGGTTATGTGAACTCCGGTCACACCGACTATGCCGCAAAATTCAGCGTTGATGACTTCGCTGCTGCATTTGTTCGTTTGGAAGGCGGCATCGTGCTTGACTTCCGTATTGCATGGGCTATGCACCTTGATTCTCCCGGTGAGACCATCATCATGGGTACAAAAGGCTCTCTCCGTGTGCCTGCAACTGAATGCTGGAACGGTACTTTTGATAAACCCATGAAACTGTATCAAAACGTTGGCGGTCAAGACGTTTGCACCGAAATTCCTCTGGTTCGCAGCAGCGGTAGCCTCTTCGATAAGAAGATCCGTACCTTCCTCGATGCTTCCAAACTCGGTCTGCCCGCTCCCGTGCCTTCCTCTCAAATCATCTACAACCAAGCCATCCTTGATGGTATTGCTCGTAGTGCTATGGCTGGCAAAGAAGTGGAAATCGAAATTCCCGAAATCTAATCGTATACATACCTGCAAGGCACGTTTAGCCGGCTTTGCAAAAAAGAAAAGCGGCGCAAGTCGCTTTTCTTGCTTTGTCTGCTATTTTCTCAAAAAAAACAGGGGGTTTCCCTGTTTTTTACCCATTTTGCTATATTTATTTGATAAAGGAGTTTTCGTTATGACATCATACGGACTGCAAATGTTTAGTTTAAGAGATATCACCCCCACCAGTTTGGAAGAGGGGCTAAAGATTGCCGCCGAGGCAGGATATCGTTTTGTGGAATTCGCAGGTTTCTTTGGTCATCCTGCTGAGTTGGTGGCTTCTTGGCTTAAAAAATACAACCTAAAAGCCTCAGGCACACACACCACCTGCGATGAGATCAAGCCCGACAACATCATGGAAACCATTGCCTATCATAAAGCCATCGGGTGCGACAATCTCATCATTCCCGCCTATTTGAATCAAGACAAAGAAGAGGCCCTTGAGGAGTTAATTAAGCTTGTTTTGTATGCGCAACCCATTTTGGAGGAAAACGGTATTCATTTGGGCTACCACAACCATTCGGGCGAATTTCTCCCCACACCTTTTGGCAAATTCATTTTTGATGAACTACACAACCGCACCAATATCGAGTTTGAAATTGACACCTTCTGGGCATGGAACGCTGACCGCGATCCCATCGCTCTGATGGAACAACTCAAAGCAGAAGGTCGCATTCGCGTCATTCACCTCAAAGACGGTCACCACGCCGTGGGCGGTGAAAGAGCCAAAGGCAAATCCATTGGCGAGGGAGACGCTCCCTGCAAAGCCGTACGCGAAGCGGCGCTTCGTTTAGGGATTGATATGGTGGTTGAGTCTGAAGGTCTCCAACCCACAGGTCCCGAAGAAGTGGCACGCTGCATGACCTATTTGCGCACTTTGGACTAAAACCCCCACCATTTTTGAGGTTTTGATAGAGTATAACTCATCATTGTCTTTCTTTTTCGCCAAGAAAAACGATGGATGTTTCGCTCTATATGATAAAAAAAGATGTTGCTCGGTGTGTCGGGCAACATCTTTTTTTGTTTTGTCATGTTTTATACTTTTCGTGCATCAAAAACGCACAAACGGTATGGCTATTTTGAGTCTCTTTATTATCTTTGCACGCGACCAGAGCCGGAACCGCCTGCCAATGCTTTCACTTCATCCACGGAAACGAAGTTAAAGTCGCCTTGGATGGAATGTTTGAGGCAAGACGCTGCCACAGCAAATTCGATGGCATCTTGAGTGGAATAGTCAGAGAGCAGTGCATAAATGAGGCCTGCACCAAAGGAGTCACCACCGCCTACACGGTCAACGATGTGCATATGGTAACTCTTGGAGAAGCAGTAGTTTTCGCCGTCATACAGCAATGCCGCCCAGTCGTTGTCGTTGGCGGAAATGGAAGAGCGAAGTGTGATGGCAACATATTTGAAGCCAAAACGGTCAGCCAGTTGTTTTGCCACGCTCTTGTATCCATCGTGGTTGAGTTTTCCGCTGTCAATATCGGTGTTTTCTGCAGAAATGCCAAATACATCGTGCGCGTCTTCTTCGTTAGAAATGCAGACGTCTACGTATTTCACCACTTCGGTCATAGTCTTGCGTGCTTCTTCTCTGGTCCAGAGTTTTTTGCGGTAGTTCAGGTCGCAAGACACAGTAATGCCTCTTGCTTTTGCGGCTTTGCAAGCTTCAATGCAAATTTGCGCCAAGGTGGGATTGAGGGCGGGAGTGATGCCTGTGAAATGGAACCAGTCAGCCCCTTCAAAAATGCTATCCCAATCAAAGTCGCTGGGTTGTGCCTCTGCAATGGCAGAATGAGCGCGGTCGTAAATGACTTTAGAGGGGCGTTGAGAAGCACCCTTTTCGCAGTAGTAAATGCCCACACGGCTACCACCGCGAACAATTTTGCTGGTATCTACACCATAGCGGCGCAGTTGATTGACAACCATTTGACCAATCTCATGGGAAGGCAGTTTGGTCACAAATTGGCTTTCCAGACCATAGTTGGCAAGCGAAACGCTTACGTTGGCTTCGCCACCGCCGGGAAGTGCTTCCAGATGGTCTACTTGCACAAAGCGCAGATAACCGTCAGGAGCAAGACGGAGCATAATTTCTCCAAAAGTAATGACTTTTTTCATGGGACATCTCCTTTATTTCATTTATTCATTTTTGTTTTTATAAGCCTCAATACGTCCTGCTAAATACCGCCCTACTTGGCAGAGAGAAGTATAGGCGGCAGGAAGTAGTTCTGTGGGATATTTGAGCATATGTACCTCAAAAGACACGTCCCCCGCATAGTCAATCTGCGCCAGAGCAGACACCACATTTTCCCAACGAATATCCCCTGTAAAGGGCGGGTTGTGGAAGTCATGGATACGGTCATTGTCGTGAATGTGGAGGGTGCCCACACGGTCATGCCCCATCTCCAAAATGGCTTTTTCAGGCGGACAGCCCAGCATAGCAAAATGACCTATATCAAGGCAACAGGTGAAAACGCTTTGATCCAGCCTGTCGTAGTAAGCGGAAAATTCCGCAGGAAGAGAGCAAACATTGGGTGCAAAGCGGTCGGGCATGGGGCAGCAATACATATTCTCTAACGCAATACGCACCCCTGCTTGCTTTGCCGTAGATGCTAAACTCTGGTAATAGTCAATATTCCATTCCATTTGCTCTTTGGCAGAAAGGGTGGGACAATAGATAGGATGAACTATGATGGTATGAGCCCCCAGCTCGCCTGCAATCTCAATAGAAAGGCGCACGGCAGCATCATAGCGACGATTGTAGTCCTCATCCCCGTATTTTTTGCCGGGAAACGGTGCATGGGCTTGCCGAATTTCAATGCCACAGTCGGCTTGCGCCGCCCTCACTTCCCCAAGAAAGGCGGGCGTGTCAAAACGCCACTTTTCTTCCATATTCGTCATGGTGATATCGGCGCCATCGAAGCCTGCATTTGCCAGCATACGAAGCACCGCACCAATGCCACCTCGTCTGGTATGGTCATTGTCCGTGATCGTTACAATTTTCATAATATCCTCACCAAAAAACAATCATACACATTCATTATACATAAACTTTTCAAAAAAGTAAAGTAGAAAAGCAGAAAAAGATTGTTTTCTTTGAAAGGATATGGTATACTATATAGCGGTCGATGACCGTTTTGCCAAAAAACACCATAAAATAGGCAAACAAACGCTCATTATGCGAGAGATCATCTGCCCGTGGCAGATATTGACAAAACGAAACGAGGATATTCCATGAAAACTGATGTATTGATTATCGGCGCAGGCCCTGCAGGCATTTTTACTGCCATTGAAATGTTAAGACGTGGTAGCAAAAAGAAAATTGTATTAGTCGAAAAAGGGCAACCTATTGAGCGTCGTTCTTGCCCCAAAGATAAAACAGGTCGTTGCATCTCGTGTCGCCCTGTTTGCCATATCACCACAGGGTTTTCGGGTGCAGGGGCATTTTCAGATGGAAAACTCTCCCTTTCTCCTGAAGTTGGTGGCAATCTCCCCACCCTCATTGGCGATACTTTGGCAAGAGAAACCATCGCTTATACCGACAAAATTTATCTTGAATACGGCGCAGATGAGCACATCGAAGGTCTCGGTCAAAACGAAAAAGTGAAAGCCATTCGTAAGCGTGCAATCCAAGCCGGTCTGCAACTTGTGGACTGCCCCATTCGTCACCTCGGCACAGAACGCGCGCAAATTCTCTATGGAGATATTCAAAAAGATTTGCTTCGTCAAGGTGTTGAAATGCTCTTTGGTCACGAATGCCTTGACCTCATCCTCGATGGTCAAGTATGCCGTGGCGCGGTGATATCCGACGGCAAAAAGACCTTTGAAATCGAAGCGGCGCACACCATCGTTGCCACAGGACGCCGTGGCGCAGATTGGCTCGAAAAACTATGTACCGACCACGATATTGCCCACGAGCCCGGCACCGTAGATATTGGTGTTCGTGTGGAATGTCGCAATGAAGTCATGGAAGAGGTAAACGAGGTTCTCTATGAGTCCAAACTCATTGGCTATCCCCAACCTTTCAAAAACAAGGTGCGTACATTCTGCCAAAACCCCGGTGGTTATGTGAGCCAAGAAAACTATGACAACGACTTGGCGGTGGTCAACGGTCACTCATTCAAAGGCAAAAAATCAGACAATACGAACTTGGCGATTTTGGTCTCCCACAACTTCTCCGTTCCTTTCAACCAACCCATTGCCTATGCACAAAAGGTAGGCGAACTCACCAATATGCTCGCCAATGGTCAAATTTTGGTGCAACGGTTTGGCGATATTCTGGACGGCAAGCGCACCTGGACAAAAGAATTGGCATTTTCCAACGTGCGCCCTACCCTCCCCGATGCCGTAGCCGGTGACATCACCGCCGCCATGCCCTACCGCGCCATGACCAATATCATCAACTTTATCCAAGCCGCCGATATCGTTGTGCCCGGATTTGCTGCCCCCGAAACGTTGCTTTATTCCCCTGAACTGAAATTCTATTCCAATCGTGTGAAAATGGATGCTGATTTTAACACCAACATCATTGGTTTACATTGTCTCGGCGACTCTTCCGGATGGACGAGAGGCCTGATGATGGCATCGGTGATGGGTGTGTTGATGGGGCGCAAGCTTGTTTGAGCGGTGAATTTAGCGAAGAACGAAAAAGAAAGGGGAAAGGTAAGAAATCCCCCACAATAGATTTGGTCAAAGCCAAAACCGTATCACCTGCAATACCCGATTAGAGGATTTATATTTCTTTTTCTAACCCCGTTTGGAAGGTTTCGACGTATGTATATACGCCTTCACCATTCCAAACGGGTTTTCTTCATCCAAACTCCGCCCTCAAGGCGAGTTGGTACGTAAC
>JAGBWH010000230.1 GCA_017629925.1 Clostridia bacterium | reverse complement strand
GCATACCAAAACGCCCGCAGACATCATCTCATATAGCCAGCAATTTGGGGAATTCGTGTCCTTTAAGCTGGATAATATGCAACTTCAGCATGATGAACTTTACGCTGATGCCACCCCCACGCCTAAGGCGCCTCACAAGCCCATTGCCATGATTGCAATTTCCAATGGCGAAGGGATTGCCGACCTCTTTTCTTCCTTTGGTTGCGATGTGGTCATAGATGGCGGTCAAACCATGAATACATCCGCGCAAGAAATACTGGATGCAATCGGCAGCCTTTCTGCTGATAAAATCGTGGTGTATCCAAATCATGAAAACATCTTCAAAGCAGCGGAGCAAGCGGTCGCTTTATCGGGGCAATCTAATGTGGTTATCATGCCTGCTAAATCTGTGATGCAATGCTACTATTCCATGGCAATGGACATTGCAGATTGCGAGGATGTAGAGCAAAGACTTAGAATGCTTGAAAACGGTTGCCATGCCATTGCCGTCACCTCTGTCACACAATGCGTCAAAAATTGTGTATGCAATGGTGTCGTGTGCCTAAAAGGGGAATACGTGGTCATTTCTGACGGTGATCCCATTGCCTGTGTGCCCACTTATTTGGATGTGGTGCAAGTCTTGCTTGACAGGCATTTGCTTGAAAATGCCGAAATGTGCATTGTCTTTTGCGGCAAGGATGCCATTGGTTTTTCCGAAGAGGAATTCCAGAAAGCGGTGGAGGCGCAATCCCCCATGCTGGAGGTGGCATTTGTGGAAGGCAATCAAAGAATTTATGATCTCATCATTGGGGTAGTCATATAATGGAAGTTTGGCAAATTGTTTTACTGATTGTAGGCTCTGGACTCTTATTATGGGCGCTTATGGAGTTCGTGGTGGCGTATTTCGTGTATCGCCATTTGCTCGTTCGTACCAGGCCCGAAAAATGGTCCAGAGAATGTAGCATCAAAGATGATGACGAGCAAAAAGCCATGTATGAAGTATCAGAAGAATGGCTTTTATCCTATCATCATCTGATGCAAGAAGTCAAAATCGAAAATGAAGGCTATGCGCTGGTGGGAGAATATGTTGATTTTGGGTTTGATAGATCCGTTATCATCATTTCCGGGCGCACAGAGGGATGTCACTATTCCTACTATTTTGCCGAGCCCTACCGTTTGGCAGGGTATAACGTGCTGGTCATTGACAATCGCTGTCATGGCCTCTCCGATGGCAAATATAATGCCTTGGGACTCAAAGAATACACAGATATTTTGGCTTGGGGGCGTTTTCTGCATGAAAACCACCACCAAAACGAAATCGTGCTTCACGGCATTTGCATTGGCTCTGCCACGGCACTATACGCTTTGGTCTCGCCCAACTGCCCGGCATATATGGTAGGTATGGCGGCAGACGGCATGTATGTGCATTTCAAAGAGTCGCTTATCAATCATATGATTGAGCAAAAGAGACGCCTTTTTCCCGGCAAAGATTTGATCCCCTTGTGGTTTAGAATTTGCACGGGCAAAAACATGGTCAAAGGCGGCCCCATCCATGTCATAGACCAACTTAAAAAACCGATTTTGTTTATTTACAGCAAAGAAGATAAATATTCCGTGCCCGAAAAAGCACAAATCTTGTTTGACGCGTGCAAAGCACCGGGCAAGAGATTGGCTTGGTTTCCTCGTGGCGCACATTCTAAGGTGCGCATTAACAACAAAGAAGCCTATGACCAAACTGTCATTCAATTTTTGAAAGAAACCTTTCATCGCTAAAAGGAGACGCTAATGGAAAGCAAAGAAACGGGCAAAAATAGAGGCAAAACCATGCGAATGGTGGCTATGCTTGCCATCATGACGGGGCTGACCACAGGCGTCATTTTGGGCGCGAAAGAACTCTATGACTCCCTTTTCGCTCGCTACGAAAAAAAGGCACTTTCTCAGATTTATGGCGAATTTGATTTTTCTCGTGTGATGCATAAGCTTGAGCGAAAAACCCTCACTTTCCCCACAGATAAAGCAATTCTTCAAGGCTATTATTTTCCCGTTAAATCGCCCAAAGGCTTGGTTGTTGTCAGCCATGGTATGCACGCAGGGGCAGACGATTATCTCCCTTTTATCATGTATTTTGTAGAAAATGGTTATGCTGTTTTTAGTTACGATTGCAAGGGTACCTATGCCTCCGAGGGAGACTCTACGGTGGGGATGTGCACTCCGCTCGTGGATTTAGACCATGCATTGCGATACATTCAAAGAGATAGAAAACTCTCTAAACTCCCGCTGTTTTTATTCGGACATTCTTGGGGCGGCTACGCTGCCACTGCGGTGCTCTCGCTTCATCGAGAAGTGAGAGGATGTGCCGCCATCGCACCCTTCAACGATGGATATACCTTAATTCGGGAAAAAGGCGAGCAATATGCAGGCTCTCTTGTAAAAGAAGGGTTTCCTAACACCTTTTTGAACATTTACCAAAAACTGCTCTTTGGCAAATATACTGAACATAGCGGTGTCAAAGGCATCAACAGCACCAGCATCCCCGTTTTCATCGCTCATGGAAATAGAGATAGCGTCATCAGTTTTGGTGGTCAATCGATTATCTCCCACATGAGTGAACTTAGGCAAGAAAACGTCACCTACTATGTGGGCACAGGTTGCCAATCGGGGCACAACACCATTCTTCATTCACCCCAAGCGGTGGCGTATCAAGAACAAGTGAAAGCCGACCTTGCTCAACTGAAAAAGCAAAAAGATGGCAATTTGTCAGAGGCGGAACTTGAGGCATTTTGCAGCCAAGTTGACCATGCCCTATACAGCCAAGTCAATGAAGAACTCATGCATCAAATCGTGGTCATGTTTAATAAAGCACGAAAATAGATAGATGATTGGGTAATGAAAAGACACGTTCTACCAAAAAGAGATGATGTTTTTGCCAAAAGAGGCGTTGTCCCGTTGAAAAAGCGTCAAAATCATGATACACTGAACGTGCCTTGTGTCAATCTAATATGG
>JAGBWH010000229.1 GCA_017629925.1 Clostridia bacterium | reverse complement strand
TCATTTGGATTTGGCTGGCGCAGGGATGCGGTGCAGGCACCGACACTTGGGGCAAACTCAAGGCGGCGGGGCTGTCTCCCTTTGATGTCTTTGCGGCAGATAAAGCCACACTTGAGCCTCTTATTGGGCGCAAAACTGCCACAATTGCTCGACTGTCTCAAAAAGACACCACCGAGGCAGAGCGCATTTTCGCTCAATGTCAGGCACTTGACATCACAGTTTTGTATGACGGTCACCCCGAATACCCTAAAAGTTTATACTGTCTTTCCAATCCCCCACCTGTGCTCTACCTAAAAGGCAAGCTGATGCCATCTGCCTGGTCGGATGCGGTGTCGATTGTGGGCACGAGGAATGTCTCCGACTACGGCGCACGAATGGCGTATCGCATAGCTGCGGAAATCGCCTCGGCAGGTGGGACGGTCATCAGCGGTCTGGCACTTGGCACCGATGCGATTGCCCATGCAGGAGCGCTTTCTGCCAAAGGCAAAACGGTGGCATTTTTAGCCAATGGGCTGGATACCATCTCCCCCACCTCTCACAGGGTTTTAGGCGAAGCCATAGAAGAGACGGGCGCACTCGTGAGCGAATACTCACCCGGCACGCCCCCCAGCCGTTATGCATTTCCTTTGCGCAATCGTCTTGTGGCGGCGGTGTCCGCTGCGGTGCTTGTCATAGAAGGGAAAGTGAAAAGCGGCTCACTCATCACCGGCCGATTGGGTATGGAACTGAAAAAACCTGTCTACGCTTTGCTTGGCAGAGTGGATGAAGAAAATGCCGAAGGGCCTATGAAACTTTTAGAGGAAGGGGCAAGAATGTTAAAAGACGGGCAAACGGTCATCTCGCAAATGCCCACCCTCTTTTCTCCCCCCTCGCCCGAAGCCTTACAAGACCTGCCCCCTCTCTCCGAAGCCATGCTTCGTTATGAGGTAGAGACAGGCAAGGGTCACACTCCCGTGAAGGCAAAACCCACCCCCAAAAAGGAAAAACTACAAGAAGAAAAAGCACAGCCGTCGAGTTTTCCCTCGCCTGAGGTGCTTGCCTCTTTGACAGAGCCAATGCGCGAAGTGTATTTCCGCATTCCTGCAGAGGGCAGTTGCCATGTCGACGAATTGGCAACAGATACCCTGCCGTCATTTCGGGTGATGCGCATTTTGACCTTGCTTGAAATTGCAGGTCTCATTTGCCGTCTGCCGGGCGGGGCTGTCAAACGCAAATCATGGACATCTTAAACGACACATAAATGCTAATCGAAAGGATTGTACGATACACTGTATGTCATATCTTGTCATTGTTGAGTCTCCCGCAAAAGCCTCTACGATCAAAGGCTATTTAGGCTCAAGTTACAAAGTGATTGCCTCAAAAGGCCACATTCGCGACTTGCCTAAAAGCAGTTTGGGCGTAGATATTGAAAATGGTTTTGAACCCCATTACATCAATATCAGCGGCAAAGGCGAGGTGATAAAACTACTCAAAAAAGAAGCCAAAGCCGCAAGCAAAGTCTTTTTGGCAACGGACCCTGACCGAGAAGGCGAAGCCATTTCTTGGCATTTGGCGGAAACGCTGGGCATTCCTTTGAGCGCGAAATGCCGAGTGACCTTCAATGAAGTTACAAAAGCGGCGGTCAGAGAAGCCATCAAAACCCCTCGCACCATTGACGAAGGGCTGGTGAATTCTCAACGCGCCCGTCGTATTTTGGATAGAATTGTGGGCTATAAACTCAGTCCGTTTTTGTGGAAAACGGTAAAAAGCGGTCTTTCCGCCGGCCGTGTGCAATCGGTTGCCACACGAGTGATTGTGGAGCGTGAAGAGGAGATCCGCGCTTTCGTACCCAAAGAATATTGGACCATTGAAGCCGATTTTCTTCATGCGACCGCAGGCAAACTCACCGCACGCTACTATGGCGAAGGCGACGGCAAATGCAAGCTTGAAGACCAAGCCAGCGCCGAAAAGGTGCTCTCCGACGTAGAGGGCAAACCTTTTGTGGTGACCTACTTCAAGCATTCCCAAAAATCCAGACAGCCCGCCCCTCCCTTTACCACCTCTACACTTCAACAAGAGGCGGCAAAGAAGCTGGGCTTCCAATCCCAGCGCACCATGAAAACCGCACAAGAGCTATACGAGGGTATTCACCTGAGTGCAGAACTTGGTGGCGTGCAAGGTTTGATTACCTACATGCGTACCGACTCTCTCCGCATTGCGGAAAGTGCCAAGCAAGCGGCGCTCAAACTCATAGGAGAGCAATTTGGCGAAGCCTATGTTCCGCGCACGCCACGCACCTACCGTTCAGGCAAGGGCGCGCAGGATGCGCACGAAGCCATTCGTCCTGCGGATGTGCGCCTAACGCCTAAGATGGTCGCAAGTGCGCTTACCCCCGACCAATATAAACTCTACAAATTGATTTGGGAACGCTTTGTGTCCAGCCAAATGAGTTCTGCGGTCTACGATACCGTCACCGCCGAGTTCACTGCCCAAGGGCATGTGTTCCGCACCTCTGGTTACGGTGTGCGTTTCCGTGGCTTTATGGCAGCCTATGAAAACCCTGTCGAGGAAAGCCCCGAGGATGAATCGGTGCGCATGAGTCGTCTGCCCACCCTTAAAGTAGGGGATCAAATGGTGCTCGAGCATATTCACCAAAGCCAAAATTTCACCGAGCCACCCCCTCGCTACAACGACGCCTCTCTCATTAAAATGCTGGAGGAAAATGGCATTGGCAGACCGTCTACCTACGCCACCATTATTACCACGATCATATCCCAAAGTTATGTCAAAAGAGAAGGGAAGGTGCTGGTACCCACCGAACTGGGTGAGATTACCACCGCGCTCATGAAAAAGAGTTTCCCCGATATTGTTGATGTGAAATTTACCGCCCAAATGGAAAGTGATTTAGATAATATAGAGCATGGAGAGATGACCTGCTCGGAAGTTTTAGGAGAGTTTTACGAAATGTTTGAAAGAGAATTAGAAGCCGCCACCGAAAATATTGAAAATAGCCGTGTGGAACTGCCCCCCGAGGTATCTGAATATCCTTGCGAGAAATGTGGCAGCATGATGATTTATAAAACGGGTAGATACGGCAGATTTTTGGCTTGCCCCAATTATCCGACTTGCCGCACAACCAAAGCCGTAGACAAAAACGGTGTGCCCGTCAAAAAAGAGGAGTCCACCCCACAGCAAGCCGGTTTCAAATGCGAACTGTGCGGTGCGGAGATGCTCGTGCGCCAAGGTCGTTTTGGCGTGTTCTTCGCTTGCTCCAACTATCCCAAATGCCGTTTCACCAAGCAAAAGGTGAATGAAACAGGCGTCACTTGCCCCGATTGCGGTGGCAAAGTCATCACCAAGTTCAGCCGTGGTCATCGTTTGTTCTACGGTTGCGAAAATTATCCCACCTGCCAATTCTCCAGCTGGGATATGCCTCTGAGCGAAAATTGCCCCACCTGTGGCGATAGATTGCTCTATAAGAAGACCAAAAAATTGGTATATTGCCGTAGCAAAGACTGCGACTATCAAAGAGAAGAAGAAATCGCAGAAACAATTCCGGGAATGAAGCGGAATTGACGGAAATCACAAAGGAGAAAACTATGGCTACAAAAACAGCGATGATTGCCATTGCAGGACGGCCCAATGTAGGAAAGTCCACCTTGACGAATTATTTGGTAGGCGAGAAGATCGCCATCGTTTCCAATAAGCCCCAGACCACCCGCAACCGGATTTGCGGCATCGTTACCCGGGAGGACACCCAGTTTGTATTTGTGGACACGCCCGGTTTCCACAAACCCAGAACAAAACTTGGCGACTATATGGTTGGCGTTACGAAAGAGTCTATTTCCGATGTGGATTTGACTGTTTTGGTAGTCGAGCCGATTGCGTCTGTTGGCACACAGGAGGAAGTTCTTATTGGGCAGCTTACAGAAAAGAAATGTC
>JAGBWH010000228.1 GCA_017629925.1 Clostridia bacterium | reverse complement strand
GGACGCCTGTCCTTACAATATGCCCTTCGGGCATTTCATGTGCTGTAAGGCACAATTCATGCCGCAGGCAATTCATGAAATCTATGATTTCAATTCATGCAGCCGCAAGGTTGCCATTCATTGCGTGTTATCCGTCGGATAACACGCTTGGATAACACGCTTGGAGAACACGCTCAATATTTTCCCTCTGCTGTCATTTGCTCAATGGCGGCTTTGAGTGCAGGAGTGTCTTCGCGATAGGTCACGCCATACCATTTTGCAGGGGTTTCGAGCATACGGCAGGTAGTGAGTCCGCGATGAATCATCTCGTCAATGAAAATGGGCAGATAAAATTCATCTTTGAGGGGATCGGTCATGCCGTCAAGGTAGGCTTTCATGCCCTCTTCGAGATGGGGGAAGATGTCGGGGGTGATGCCCCACATATTCATAGATACCAAGGCGTCGAGGGGAATACCACTATTGCGGTCAATTTTCAAAGTTTCCACTACGCCTGTGAGAAATCCGTTTTCACAGGTGCAAATGCCACGGTTGACAGTACCATTTTCGGTGAGGGTATTGCCCAGACGGTAGCCTGCAATGCAGTAGCCTTTTTCACCGCTGACCAAAAAGTCATGCACCAGTTGATAGGATTCAGAGCCGTAAAAGTCGTCGGAGTTTACCACGCAGAAGGGGGTATCTACGAGGTCCTTGGTGCAGAGGATCGCATGAGCGGTGCCGTAGGGTTTGGTGCGCCCTTCGGGTGCAGAGTAGCCTTCGGGCAGTTTGTCAAATTCTTGGAAGGCATATTCCACGTCCATGATGCTCTCCAGACGTTTACCCACGACTTCGCGGAAATCTTTTTCAATGCTTTTTTTAATGATGATCACAGACTTATCAAAGCCTGCGCGTTTGGCGTCAAAGAGGGAATAGTCAATGATGGTCTCGCCATGAGGGCCAAAAGGCTCCATTTGTTTGAGACCGCCAAAACGGCTACCCATACCGGCTGCCAAAACGACCAAGGTGGTTTTTTGATTGCTCATATCATATACCTCGTATTTGTTTTTTTACAATATGTATTATAGCCAAAAAATATCCAAAGGTCAAGAGAAAAAAGAATATATTTGCTTTTGGGGCAAGTCAATTCATTTACCTTTTTATCTATTCCAGTATTTTCTATCCAAACTGCGATACTGTATCGCTTCTGCGATGTGGTCGGCGGTGATAGAGGGGGAAGCGTCAAGGTCGGCAATGGTGCGGGCAACGCGGAGAATGCGGTCATGTCCACGGGCGGATAAGCCCATAGAGGCAAACGCTTGGGCAAGCAGGGCATCCGCTTCTTCATCTAACTTGCAATGGCGGCGAAGTTGGGCGGGTGTCATGGAGGCGTTGGATGTGCATTTATCTCCTGCGGCGGCAAAACGCGCTAAGGCAAATTCTCTTGCGGCGCAAACCCTTGCGCGAATGGCGGAGGAAGGCTCTCCTTTGGCGGTTTTGCCTGACATATCGTCATAGGTGACAGCAGGCACTTCCACCTGAATATCGAGGCGGTCAAGTAGCGGACCGCTGACTTTATCCAGATATTTGCGCACGTCACGCTCTGTGCAAGTGCATTGATGCTGAGGATCGCCATAATAGCCACAACGGCAGGGATTCATGGCGCATACCATCATAAAACGAGAGGGGAATGTATAACGTCCTGAGGCACGAGTGACGGTTACCTCGCCGTCCTCCAACGGTTGGCGGAGTGATTCGGTGACGGTTTTGCTAAATTCGGGCAGTTCATCTAAAAAGAGTACGCCGTGGTGGGCAAGGGAAATCTCCCCCGGTTTGGGAATGGTGCCACCACCCACAAGCCCTGGCGTGCTGACAGAATGGTGTGGAGAACGGAAAGGTCTTCTGGGCAACAGCATTCCACCGGGCAACTGCCCCATAACAGAATATACGCGAGAGGCTTCGAGTGTTTCCTCAAAGGTCATATGGGGCAAAATAGTGGCAAGACGTTTAGAGAGCATGGATTTGCCCGAGCCGGGAGGGCCAATCATAAGCACATGGTGACCGCCTGCGGCGGCAATTTCGAGTGCGCGTTTGGCGGTGTGTTGTCCACGAACGTCAGCCATATCCTCAAAAAAGCGGGATTGCTGTTGGTCTAAAAATGACAGTTTATCAAACTCTTCTGCCACAAGCTGTTTTTTGCCTTGAAGGTGCCATACCACGTCTCGCAGGGTGTCTGCGCCATAGACAGTCAGCCCTTCTACCACGGAGGCTTCTTTGGCATTTTGGCGAGGCACAATCACATATTTCCTGCCCGCCTCTCTGGCTGCCAGACACATACAAAGCACACCCTCCACCCCGCGAAGTTCACCGGAGAGGGAGAGTTCGCCTACCATAGCATAAAGAGACAGGTCTTTTTGATAGGGAATATCTCCGTTGCATTGGAGAATGCTGCAAATAATAGCAAGGTCAAAGCTTGAGCCCTCTTTGCGCAGATGGGCGGGTGCTAAATTGACCATCAAATCGAGACGCGGGAAGGCAAATCCGCTGTTTTCGCACGCGCTTTTTACCCGTTCACGGGATTCTTTTACGGCATTATCAGGGAGCCCCACCAATTCAAAATTCGGCAGTCTGTCCCATCCGATACACTCGACGGTCACTTCAAATCCGTCAACTCCACGAATCCCTGCGCTATATATTCTTGATAGCATAGTGCCACTTCCTTTTTTGCTTTTTTTCAGTATATCATGTTTTATAAAGCCTGTCAATGCGTAGATGGTCATTGATATATATTTTGCACTTTCGTGAAAATCATGATGATCATACTTGCTTTTTGC
>JAGBWH010000227.1 GCA_017629925.1 Clostridia bacterium | reverse complement strand
GAAGAGATCAAATTCCTCTGTCCCTCTCCCGGCTATGACCGCCATTTTGGTATTTGCGAGTCTGTTGGCATCAAAATGATTATGGTCAGAATGACCCCCACAGGTCCCGATATGGATACCGTTGAGGAGCTTGTAGCAAACGATGCATCCATCAAGGGTATGTGGTGCATTCCCAAGTATTCCAATCCCGATGGCATTACCTATTCTGATGAGACCGTTGCGCGTTTGGCTTCGATGAAGACTGCCGCGCCAGATTTCCGCATCTTTTGGGATAACGCCTACGCAGTGCACGATCTCTATCCCGATAAAGCAGATACCCTTGCCGACATTTTTGAAGCTTGCACGGCAGCAGGCAACCCCAACCGTCCTTTCTTCTTTGCATCCACCTCAAAAATTACTTTCCCGGGTGCAGGCGTGGCAGTTATGGCGGCATCCGACGAGAACCTCAAGCAAATTTTGCCCATTCTTGCCGCACAAACCATCGGTTTTGATAAGCTCAATCAGCTTCGCCACGTGCGCTACTTCAAAAATGCGGAGAACATTCACGCTCACATGAAAATGTTGGCAGAAAAACTGCGCCCCAAGTTTGATTTGACACACGAGATCCTTACGCGCGACCTCATCCCCGCAGGTATCGCGCATTGGACGCGCCCCTTGGGTGGATATTTTATCAGCTTGTTCGTTCTTCCGGGAACGGCAAAGCGCACATGGACACTTTGCAAAGAGGCAGGTGTCACCATGACAAACGTCGGTGCGACCTATCCGTATCGCCTCGACCCCGATGACAGCAATATTCGTATCGCGCCTACCTATCCCAGTCTCGAAAATCTCGAGTCGGCTATGTGCATTCTCACCCTTTGTGCACGCATCGCCGCCCTCGAAAAGCTGACGGGAGAAGCAGAAGCATAAAACAGTGCGGATCGCTCTTGCAAAAAAGAGCGGTCCGCGCTTTTTGTTTGCAGATAAAATAAGAACTGCAAAGTACAACTATTTTTAACGAGAGATAAAAAGAATTTAATCACAGATGTTGCAAAAAACAAATAGATTTGGTATAATGAAATTACGCAAGAAGAATATTGCACATACTTTTATAAGGAGAGCACTATGAACTTAGAGCAACTTTCTCAATATGTCACTGCCGGTTCAGTGGAAAAAGATGAATCAGCATTTCGAAAAGAAAGCTTATTAACCATTGCCTTTGCCGTTCTTCTGGGATTTCTGTGTGCAACAGTAAAGGGATTTGGACCATACATGATTTTTGCTATGTGCCTTGTCTCGTTAATCTGTGTTGTCACGGTGTTCAAGATTTCTTCCGATATAATGTCGGTGAAGGGATGTTTGTGGGCAGATGCGATTATATCCGGCTCGTTGATTTTTGAATTCTCTATGGCGGAGTTTGTGTGTTTCACAATGTGGAAAGGACTTACCCCGTGGGTGTTGCTGGTTTACGTGCCTGTGATACTGACTCCCGTATTTTTGTGTATCAGCGCACACAGAGTGTTAAAACATGCAAACTATACCCCTCAAATGCCAACAAAAGGGAGTATACGACGTTATAGCTTTTGGTATGGAATGATTTGTATGCACGTTGCTGCACTCCTGTTTCGCAGTGTTGATGAAAATACTTTTCCCTTAATTGGATTGGTT
>JAGBWH010000001.1 GCA_017629925.1 Clostridia bacterium | reverse complement strand
TTCGCTTATTGCACAAGCCTTACAAGCGTGGTGATTGGCAATGGTGTCACCTCGATTGGCGAGAGTGTGTTCTATGGGTGCACAAATCTTACGAACATCAAAGTGGATGAAAACAATCGCCATTTTCAGTCGATAGACGGAAATCTATACTCAAAAGATGGTAAAGCGCTTATTCAATATGCCATAGGCAAAACAGATGCGAGTTTTATCATCCCCGACAGTGTCACCTCGATTGGTAATTATGCATTCTATGGTTGCAGTAAACTTATAAGCGTGGTGATTGGCAATGGTGTCACCTCGATTGGCGAGAGTGCGTTCGAGGATTGCAGAAGCCTTACGAGCATCGTGTTTACAGACGCCGCGAATTGGTACAGAACAGCAAATTATTACGATTGGGAAAACAAGACGGGCGGCACAATCGTTGATGTTACAGATGCCAGCCAAAATGCGAGGAATTTCACATCAACATATAAAATTTATTATTGGTACAAGAAATAAGATACAACGCCCAAGCGAGCAAGTCTCGCTTGGGTGTCATTTTTTGAAGTGATGGCGTGCTCTATTAGGAGGCGTTTGGTATCGTTTTGTTTTCACAGCACTCCATCATTTTCATTTTTTTGTTTTCAGTCTCACAACAATGTGAGCTCTACAAGAAAAACGCGTTCTCTCGCCGCTATTCATCTTGACGAAGAGAGAAAATCGTGGTATAATCAATAGGTATGTTACCCTTTATTTTGAAACCAAACCAGAGAGGACGAAGCCAAAATGAGCCGCATTTTTGCATGGATCTGTGCCATACTGCTCTTTATTTTGGGGCAGTCCTTGCCATACGCCCCTTCACTTCCTCTACTTAGTCGCATTTTGGGGAGTGTGATGGGCGCACTTCTTCCCCTTTCCGTTTTGCTGCTCCCGCCCTTTCGCACATCTGCTGCCCTTTCCATTTTGCCAAAACACAAAAAGCAATGGCACCTGCTCTTTCTATTTCCCTTGTTTTTGCTCTTTGTTTGTGTGTTATCATTTTTGGGTGCAAAATTAGGTAGTCTTTGGGGATATACGCCTCCTGCCCATGACGACGGGCCGATTTTGCAGTTGATTTTTCTGCACGCGCTCCTGCCGGCACTCTCTGAGGAGATTTGCTTTCGCTATGTGGGCTACCGCTTGCTTTCACCGTTTGGCAAAACAAAATGGATTTGGTTGTCTGCAATTGGTTTCGCCTTGGTGCATGGTAGTTTTGCGGTCATGCCGTATGCCTTAGGAGCAGGGCTTGTCCTTTGCATGCTCACAGAGACCACCCACTCTCCCACTCTTGCCATTTTGTTTCACTTTTTTAATAACACCGCCTCGCTCGTGCTCACCCACTATGGAGACGATGCCACTCTTCCTTTTTGGCTTTCCGCCGGGGGTTTGGCAATATTTAGCATGATTTGGATGGCATTTTCAAAAGAAAAGGTAATTTTCCTCGAATTTTGGCATACATTTTTCCCCAAAAAAGAAAACCAAAAAACGCAGCCCTAAACGTCTTTTTCTCATCAAAATGAAAGGAGAGACTTCCCGTGGACGACATCACCTATATGCAAACTTGCCTTGAATATGCCAAAAAAGCGGGCGAGGAGGACGAAGTGCCTGTTGGCGCTTTGGTGGTTTGCCGTGGCAATATCGTTGGCATTGGCTATAATCGACGCGAGAGCGATCGGTGCGCCACCCATCATGCAGAGATTTTAGCCATTGAAGAAGCGTGCCGTAAAATGGGCGGTTGGCGGCTGCCTGACAGCACCCTTTATGTGACAATGGAGCCATGCCCCATGTGTGCAGGGGCAATCGTTAATGCACGGATTGGTCGTGTTGTGTGGGGGGCGTATGACAAAAAAGCGGGCGCATTCGGCTCGGTTTTGAATTTGAACGACCTACCTTTAAACCATAAACCCATCCTGCAAGGTGGGGTGCTCGCCGACGAATGCAGCGACCTGCTTTCCTCCTATTTTAGAGGCAAGCGAAGTGCCGCAAAGCAAAGAAAGCAAGAGCAAAAAGACAAAAACACCCCTACCGAGGAAGAGGACTAACCTAAAATGAAAAAGCAAAAGAAATCAAGACTTTTGCTTTTCTGCCTGAATATCACTCTCTCAAAAGGAATGTAAAATGGAGAAAAAAGAATTTTTAGAATGTGGAAAAATCACCTCCACCCACGGCATTCGTGGAGGATGCAAGGTGGAATGTTGGTGTGACAGCCCCGAGGTGCTTTGCACCTTGAAGCGTGTGTATCGCAAAACGCCCGAAGGCATGGTGGAAATGAAAGTGCTTTCTGCCTCTGTATATCGTCAAATGGGGTTGTTCATTTTTGAAGGTTATCCCACCCCTGAAGCGATCATGCCCCTGCGCGGTACTGTACTTTATGCCAAGCGTGAGGACATTCCTCTGCCCGAAGGCGCAGTATTGCTGGCAGACATGATTGGGCTTGCCATCATTGACGTGGATACCGGCAAAGTGTACGGCATCTTAAAAGACATTGATTTTGCCCCTGCCTCTGCCATCTATACCATAAAAACCATAGGCGGTGGCGAAGTGCTGCTTCCCGCAGTACCTGAATTTATAAAGGAAGTGGATGTGGAGCGCGGTATTTTCATTCGCCCCATTCCCGGATTTTTCGATGAGGTTTGATATTCTCACTCTGTTTCCTGAGATGGTGAAAACCATCCTTGACACCTCCATTATGGGACGCGCCCAAAGTCATGGTAAAATAGAGGTCTTTTGCCACCAAATCCGTGACTATTCCAAAGATAAACACCGCAAAACCGATGACACCCCCTACGGCGGTGGCACGGGGCTGGTCATGACGCCCCAACCCCTCGCAGATTGCATGGATGCGGTGCTCGAGCAAAGCGGCAACAGAGGTCGCCGTGTGATTTACCTCTCCCCCAAAGGCGCGCTGTTTACGCAAGCGAAAGCCCGTGAGCTGTGCCAATTTGAGCAACTCATTTTGGTGTGCGGTCACTATGAAGGGGTAGACCAACGATTTATCGACGAATATGTGGACGAAGAACTCTCCATTGGCGACTATGTGTTGACCGGAGGTGAACTTCCTGCTGCCATTGTGGTGGATGCGGTGTCTCGCCATATAGAAGGGGTGCTCAAATGCGAAGATAGTTATCAGGACGAAAGCATTGCCTCAGGGCTTTTGGAATACCCCCACTATACCCACCCCGACACCTTCCACGGCAGAACGGTGCCCGATGTGCTACTTTCAGGTCACCACCAAAACATTGCCAAATGGCGTCATGAGCAATCGCTTGCCCTCACAAAAGAACGCCGTCCCGACCTTTATGCGGCGTATATTCTCGCCCATCCCGAACCCCCTCCGAAAAAGAAAAGAACACCCAAAAAAAAGACAGACCACGCCCCTGAGTAATCTTTATTTCAGAATATTGGGTGGCGATTTGTCATTTTAGCATAATTTTTTTCGAAAATCGTTGCAAGTTTTGTCAAAATCGCACGGATTCTTTCTCTTGATTTTGTCCGCTTGGTCTGCTATACTAAATGTGTATCGAAAGCTATAAAATAATATATATTTTTTTCTAATGTAAGTAGGAGATGGATCATGATTACTCGCGAAGTAACCGTACGCAATAGTGTAGGCCTGCATGCCAGACCTGCTACTTTCTTTATTCAAAAAGCCACAAGCTATAAATGCTCCATTTGGGTGGAAAAAGACGACCGCAGAGTCAATGCAAAAAGTTTGCTCGGCGTTCTGTCTTTGGGCGTTGTAGAAGGTACGACCATTACCCTTTTGGCAGATGGTGAAGATGAAGCCGCCGCACTCAAAGGTTTGGCAGAAATGATCGAAAGTGGATTTAAAGCTGAATAAGCCTCCTCTTTTTGAAGATGAAAAATCGGCGGATGTCACACAATATGTGATGATAACCGCCGTTTTTTTGCTTTTTTAGAATACATAGTAGAAAGGTGGTGTGACCATGCCCTCAGAACGTATTTTGCGACTACGTAAAAAAGCCGCAGAACTTCCCCTCTGCCCCGGTGTTTATCTCATGAAAAATAGCGAAGGGCAGGTGATTTACGTCGGAAAATCCCGCCACCTAAAAAATAGAGTCTCCAGTTATTTCGTGGAAACCGACCATGGTATCAAAACCGCGCGCATGGTGGCAAACATCGCTGATTTTGACTATATTCTCTGCGACACGGAAATGGAAGCACTCACCCTTGAAAACGTGCTCATCAAGCAATATAGTCCCCGTTATAATATCAAACTAAAAGATGCCAAATCCTACCCCTATATCCATATCACCGCAGGAGATTGGCCTCGTATTGAGGTGACGCGCACCCGCAAAAATGACGGCGGTACCTACTATGGCCCATATCGCTCTGCCGCCATGGCATATGGGGCGCTTGAGACGGTGTCCAGCATTTTTGCCCTGCCCACCTGCAAACGGGTGTTTCCTCGCGATATTGGCAAAGAACGCCCCTGCCTCTATCGGCAAATGGGGCGGTGCTGTGCGCCCTGTGTGCCCGATATTTCAAAAGAAGATTATGCCCACCTCATACGCTGTGCAGGTAAAATCTTTTTGGGCAACACAAAAGAAGCACAAGCCGAACTGCGCCGTCGTATGTATGAAGCCTCCGACAAAGAACTCTATGAACTTGCCGCCCACTATCGCAAAAGTTTGGAAGCCTTGGCGCAACTCTCCGAAAAACAAAAGGTCGTTTCCGCCGACACGGAGGAGCGAGACGTGTTTGCGCTGTGGGAAGGTGATCTTTGCTCGGTTTTGGCAGTTTTGCAAATTCGTGGTGGTAAACTCTGCTATAAAAACGAATATGTATTCTCCCCCACGGAACTGACCGAGGCAGGAGATATCACCGCCTTGCTTGCCAATTACTATGAAAGCGCAGATCCGCCAAAAGAAATCCTTTTAGACCGAGAAATAGACGAAGAAAGCGGTGTGGTATTGTCTCAAGTTTTAGCCCAAAAAGCCAACCATGCGGTCCGTGTTCGCACCCCCAAAAGAGGCCCGCTCAAACAACTTTGCGACATGGCAAGAGACAATGCACGTCATCGTGCGGAAAGCCGTCACGAGGTGGAAAGCAAATCCCAGAAGGCACTCGTGAAACTCGCGTCTTTGCTTGGGCTTGAAGTGTTTCCGTCACGCATAGAAGCCTACGATATCTCAAATTTAGGTCAGGAATATATCACCTGCTCCATGGTAGTCTATCAAGATGGCACACCGAAAAAGTCAGATTATCGCACTTTCCGCATCAAATCCACAGAGGGTATCGACGATTACGGCGCCATGAAAGAAGCCCTCACGCGCCGTCTTGCCCACATAGGAGACGGCACAGCCTCTCTTGGCGAATGCCCCGACCTGATTTTGCTGGATGGCGGTGTGGGCCATGTGCATACCATTCGCCCGCTCATAGAAGAAAACCATCTGCCCATAGCTCTTTTTGGCATGGTCAAAGACGATTTTCATAAAACCAGATGCCTCACCGATGGCGAAAGCGAAGTCTCCATTGCCGCAGAGCATGGTGTGTATGTCTTTATTTACGGCATTCAAGAGGAAGTGCATCGCGTGGCGGTCAAAGGCACGATGGGCGCAAAACGGCGCAGCCTAAAACATTCCTCTCTTGAAAAAATCCCCGGCATTGGCCCTGCCAAAGCCGCTATTTTGCTCAAAGCCTTTCCCACAATGGCGCAGCTGAAAGCGGCATCGCTGGAGAGTCTGTCTGCCATTAAAGGCATCTCGCAAACAGATGCTTTGCGCGTGTATGCCTACTATCACCCCCCCACAGAAAAACCATCATAAACACCACAACACACAAGAGGACAAAACATGAGAATTATTACCGGTAAAGCCAAAGGCATCAAACTCCTTACACTCGAAGGGGAGCAAACCCGCCCTACGGCAGAACGCACCAAACAAGCCATTTTCTCGTCTCTGCAATTTGATCTTGATGGCAGAGCGGTGCTGGACCTTTTTGCAGGCTCCGGACAAATGGGACTGGAAGCCTTGTCTCGCGGTGCGGTGAGTTGTATGTTCATAGACGCCTCCCCCGAAGCCATGGCAATCATCAAAGAAAATGCAAAAAACACAAAACTCTTTGACCAAGCCCGTTTTCTGATTTCCGACTACCGCTCCTATATTCGAAAAGCAAGCAAAAGAGATGCTTTCAGCCTGATTATCCTCGATCCGCCCTATGGTATGCATTGCGTGGGAGATGCCATTTCCCGCATTATAGATGCAGAGATTGCTGTGCCCGGTTGTATTTTCGTATGCGAGAGTGGCGAAGACAACATTTTCGAGGGCAAAGAAGAACTGCAAGATCAATTTGAGACCATCAAAAAATCCCGTTACGGCGTGGCATACGTCCATATTTTGCAGTATAAAGGAGAGGACGACCATGCACTATAAGCACGGCTTATTTGCCGGCAGTTTTGACCCCATCACCGAGGGACATCTGGACATTATTCAGCGTGCCATCCCCCTTTGCGACCAACTAACGGTGGGGGTTTTTATCAATTCCGAGAAAAAATGTATGTTTTCGGTAGAGGAAAGGGTGGCAAAAATCAAAGAGGAAGTTCGAGATTTTCCCACAGTTGATGTCATTTCAAACGATGGGTTCACCTGCCTTTATGCCAAAGAGCATGGTTGTGACGTGCTCATTCGCGGATATCGCAACCAAACCGACCTCGCCTACGAGCAAGAGATTTGCGAGTATAACTACGATCATGCGCAAATTCCCACCCTTCTGCTCCAAGCCTCACCGCATTTAAGAGACGTGTCCTCAAGTGCCGTGAGAGAAAAACTACAAAAGGAAAGAAAAAAATCATGAAAATTGTGACATTCAATATTCGTTGTTGCTACTATGAAGATGGGCGAAATTCTTTTGTTTTTCGTGCAGGGATTGTTTTAGATGCCATCAAAAGAGAAGCCCCTGATGTGATTTGTTTTCAGGAAGTGACGGACAAAATCCGCGCTTTTCTGTGTGAACATCTCACCGCTTACCACCTGGTAGGCGTGGGCAGAAATGCCAACTACAAAGGCGAAGGGCTGACCATCGCCTACAAAAAGGACGACTTTGATTTGCTTGGACTTGAGCATTTTTGGTTTTCCCCCACACCCCACGTCCCCGGCGCACGCTACCCCGAACAAAGCCCCTGTCCTCGCGTTTGTGTGACAGCCACACTCAAACACAAAAACAGCCCCACGCCTATCCGTTTTTATAACATACACCTTGACCACGAAAGCGACAGCGCGCGGATTTTAGGGGTAAAACAACTGCTTGCCAAAGTGGAGGCAGACAAATCCACCGCGGATTATCCTTGTGTGATTTTAGGTGATTTCAACGCCACCCCCGAAAGCGAACCCCTTACTTATCTCCAAAGTCATGCACAAGATTTAGTGGATGCCACAAAATCTATTGCAGCCACATTCCACAATTTCGGCAAATGTTCACTGAAAATCGACTATATTTTCCTTGACAAAAGGCTGGCAGAACATGCAGAAGAGGCAAAAGTGTGGGATGAGGTCGTGTGCGACCTACCCCTTTCCGACCACTATCCTGTGGAGTTGTGTGTTTGCTAAGCGTATTCGCCTGTGGCGAACACGCAATGAAATAAATCCCTTGCGGGATTTGTGAAATGCGCTTCGCGCGTGAAATGTGGCTTCGCCACATGAAATGCCCTTCGGGCATGACAGAATGTTTGCGACAATCATCGTAGGGGAGGATATCATCCT
>JAGBWH010000226.1 GCA_017629925.1 Clostridia bacterium | reverse complement strand
TTATTGCAAAATCACATTCGCCTAAATCAACTGAAACTGCCAGGCGCTTCCTTGACAATAGAATTCGCCGACAGGCGAATATAACTGAAAAAGCGCAGCGAAAGCAGGGCTTTTTTAGGTGCGAGAGATGTCGTGCATGAATAAAACAGCCCGGTGGACTGTTTTTAGCACGAAGAACAAAGTTAA
This sequence comes from Clostridia bacterium, assembly GCA_017629925.1. Lineage (GTDB taxonomy): Bacteria > Bacillota > Clostridia > Oscillospirales > CAG-272 > UBA1740. The sequence goes on along the minus strand of JAGBWH010000226.1, from coordinate 3,020 downwards.
ACTTTGTTCTGTCCCGTCTCGACCCACGCAAAAAAAGACAGGACACATTTGATGTCCTGTCTTTTTCGTGGTGCGAGAGACGGGACTTGAACCCGTACGGAGAATCCACACGCCCCTCAAACGTGCGCGTCTGCCAGTTCCGCCACTCTCGCATGCAACAAGCCTATTATAATCTGTAAAACATGATTTGTCAAGTGGTTTTTTGCAATTTTCTTGAAAAATTACAGAAAAATGAGCGAAGTTCTCAAAACAGCCAAATACCGCGAAAGGCAGGCCACTCGCCATGCCTTGATTTCCTACTATATTGGCTATCACAAATGAAAGACGCCTACTCTGCCATCGCTTTTGGCATCAGTAAAACAAGGCAGACAGGGCAGTGCTTTCCGCATCATGTGCGAAAAAAGGCGAAAAGCATTGACTTTCCGTTTCAAATAGAGTAATATACCAAGTGCGTGAACACTTTTGGATGCATCACTCTCACAAATATACGGAGAAAAGCAAATGCTAAAAAACAGGAAAAAATGGACGGCATGGTCGGTGGCACTCTTGTGTATGCTCGCCATGATGGTGACGATATGCCGGGCACAAACAAATGCCATTGTGATCACCTTTGACGCAAACGGCGGCGAGGTTGCCATAACAGAGCAAGAAGTGGGCGCCGAAAACAAACTGCAACACTTGCCTACCCCCACTCAAACGGGTTATCAATTTGAAGGCTGGTATACGGCGCGGGAAGGCGGGGAAGAGGTCACCACCGATACCGTCTTTGACCAATCCACCATCATTTATGCGCGATGGTCACCCTGTGAACATAGCTTTTTGAGTCCTTGTGACACCACCTGCGATGTGTGTGGCGACGTGCGCGAAGCCGAGCCACACGCCTTTGATAGTATCTGCGATTTTGAGTGCAATCGTTGCGGCGAAATCCGCATGGCTACCCATACCTACCAAAATGATTGTGATGCCACCTGTGAAGTATGTGGTCACAAACGTGAGGCTGCGCCTCATCAGTATGCACACGATTGCGATGCCATTTGCAATATATGCGAGGCGCAGCGCATCATACACCATATATACGACCACGAGTGCGATCCTGTTTGCAACAATACAGAATGCGGACAAATAAGAGAGATTGCCCACTGTTTTTCTGCGGAGTGTGATGCGGTCTGCAATGTTTGTCAAGCGAAAAGAGAGCCGCTTGCCCCTCACACCTATAGTAACGAAAACAGCGAGGTGTGTCGCGATTGTGGCGAAGCGAAAGCAGGCGATCATTTCCCCTCTGAAAATCCAGACAACACTCCCTCCAATCCTCAAACCACCACGCCCCCCTCTTTGCCCACCCAAACGCCCTCTGCCTCAAAAAGCACTTTGCTTCTCCCTGTCGTTGGTGCGGGCGTGGCGGCTGTCCTTGGCGGATTTTTGCTTTGGTGTTTTGTGATTAAGAAGAAAACATTTGCGGATTTTCTGGCAATTTTTAAAAAATAACCAAAAACCCCCCCATCTTTTTTGCAAAACAAGACCGTTGCCCCTTTTTGAATACATAATTTTCATCATTTTGCGCTCATTGTTCTATTTCATCATTTAGGCTTATACAATCGCTTGGTTGTTTAAGCCTTTTTTTGGTGCGATGCGCCAAGGTGTGGACGGTTTTTTAGGTGTTGGCAACTTCACTAAAAACAAAAAAACAGAGAATGGATTGTGAGAGTATATTAAATGAAGTGAAAACTATTGACTTTGCTTTTGGCGCGGTGTATAATAAAGATTGTTACATCCAAGTGATACATCTTGACTCAGACTCAAGGTATCAAAACCTCAAAATATGATTTCGGAGGAATATTCATGCAAAACAACAAGAAAAATTGGTCGCTTATTTTATTGTGTGCTGTTTTTTCAGTCGCAATGGCATTTGTGATGGTGCATCATTTTCCCGCGTATGCCGATGGTGAGATCAAAGTTACCTTCAATGCCGATGGTGGCGAAGTCACCCCTACAGAGCAAGTCGTCAATGCGGAGAATAAAATAGACACCTTGCCCACCCCTACCAAAGAAGGCTACAACTTTGAAGGCTGGTACACATCGGCTCAGGGCGGAGAGCAAGTGACTCCTGATACCGTATTTGCTGCATCTACCACTATCTATGCACGTTGGGCTTGCAACCACGAATTGTCTACCGAAGAGGATGACGGCAACTGCACCACAGCCCTCATGTGTTCCGTTTGCGGCGGTGTAAAGTACGAAGCACAAGAGCATACCTATTCACATGCCTGCGACACTGTGTGCAACAACAATGATAACACCTGCACCTTCACCCGCGAAACCGAGCACGTCTTTGCGCACGATTGCGATAAAGATTGCAATGTAGTTGGTTGTGGTTTCGAGAGAGAAACCGAGCACGTCTTTGATCACGATTGCGATAAAGATTGTAATGTAAGCGGTTGTACTTTCAAGAGAGAAACCGCCCATGTCTATCATAACGATTGCGACTTCACTTGCAATACCATCGGTTGCCCCGGGCTGAAAACTGAAGAAGAAAGAACCGCCCACGTCTTTGACGATAAAAAAGATGCAGAATGCAATGTTTGCGGTCTCAAGAGAACCATCGCAAGCACCCCTAATCAAACAGACAAACCCTCTTCCAACAACAACAACGATCAAACCCCCGAGGAAAAAGGCTTGGGCAAAGGTGCCATCATTGGTATTGCCGTTGGTGGTGGCGTGCTGGTGGTAGTAGGCGTGCCTGCACTTTACTGGTTTGTTTTGAAGAAAAAAACATGGGCTGATCTGCTCCAAATTTTCAAGAAAAAATAAAAACCCCCCTAAAAAAACAAGATTATAACAAGTAAGACAGTCCAAAAGGAGACGGTTTCGCGCAAACCGTTTCCTTTTTTTGCTCATCTGCGCATATTCCAATCTCTTTTTCCTCTCGCCAAAAACGTGAAAAGGGAAGTGTTGCACCTATATTCGGATGATGAGGGAAAGCAAATTTTGACATTCTTTGGTATATATTTGAAATTTTATCG
>JAGBWH010000225.1 GCA_017629925.1 Clostridia bacterium | reverse complement strand
TGTTTGAAGCATACGGGGTGTTGTCTATGTTTTCCACATAGCAATAGTCATCTTTGCCTGCTTGGGATAAAAAGTCCTCAGAGACGCGTATATCTTCGTATCCATCACTCAAAAAAAGCTTGGCACTATAGCCATTCATCCATAAGGTTTTGCCTTTTGTGAGCGTCATGATCCTTTGGCGCAAAGCCCTGTCTTGGCTTTGACGACGACCAAAAAACATCATGCCATTTTCATCGTCTATGCACAAAATCACGTGCATTCGTTTCTTCCTCCTTTTTCTCATTTTTAGGGGGATACTCACATTCTACCACACAAAAGCGAAAAAGAAAAGGGGTTTTTTGGATTTTTCAAAGTTTCCATAGATGATATAAAAAACTTTTCTTTCCCTCGTCTTTTCTATTCAAAATGCACCATGAGATTTTTGAAAAAACTGTTGATTATTCAATATTTTATGATATAATATAAGATATAGGAATATATGACATGACACATTCCTCCAACGAAAACAACGAAAAAGAAAAAGAGGTTAAAACATGAAGGCAAGCAAAACCAATTATCGCGTCACTTTTAGTGCGATACTTCTCCTTTTAATTCTGGTCTTTCATAGCATTAGTGGTGTTTTGCCCTTTCTGCCCACCCCCATTTATGCAGAAGCGGCGAGCAAAGATACATACTATGATGGGTTAAATGAGAGTTTAACGGGAGATGCATTCCGTGCCCAGCTCGCTGATCTGATTACCGAAACCCACCATACACAAACCACCTATGACGGGTTAAATCAAGCGTTTAAGGTGGCAGATGCCGATCCTGACAAGCCCGGCAACATTATTTGGTTTTATTCAGGCACCTCAGTTCCCTTTAGTGGGTTCGGCAGTTCCGTTGGTACGACCAACCGCGAACACGTATGGCCCAAAAACGCAGGCAAGGCTTTCCCCGAAAAGTCCAAAGCCGGCTCTGACGCCCACCACCTGCGCCCCACAGAGGCACAAATGAACTCCACACGTGGCAGTCGCAGTTTTGGTGAAGTGGCGCAAATTCCAGGCTACATCGTAGCAGAAGGTGGCTCCACTTCCTATGAAAATCTCTGTTATACCGATGGCACCTTCTTCTATCCCGGCGAAGGATTTAGAGGGGCGACCGCTCGTATTCTCATGTATGTGCAAGTCCGTTGGGGAGATGAATTCTCGCTGACCTTCGTGGACTCTGCAGGCTCAAACAAAACCATTGGTAAAATTTCCGATTTAATGAAATGGCACTTGGAAGAGCCTCCCACAGAAGCCGAAATTCGCCGTAACGAGGCCGTTTTCGGTATTCAAGGCAACCGCAACCCCTTCATCGACCACCCCGAATATGCGGCTAAGATTTTCTGCTACGACGGGGAAAGTTATAATGCAAAATTGCAATCTATCGTGGCGCAATACGGTGATGCCGAGGACCGTCCTGCACCTGAGAGTATCACCCTCTCTCCTGCTACACTCAACATGGCAGTAGGTCAAAGCACTACGCTCTCTGCCACCTTTACCCCTGCGAATGCCAACAAATCTTTGGTTTGGTCTTCCAGCAACAGTTCTGTTGCCTCTGTCAAAGACGGTGTTGTCACCGCCCACAAGAGTGGCAATGTGACCATTACGGCGACCTCAGCCTTAGACAGTTCGGTGAAAGCCAGCATTTCACTCAGCGTCAAAGCCTTAAGCGGTATTTCGGTCTCGGGTGCGCTCAATCGAACGACATTCTCAGCGGGAGAAAAAGTCGATCCCTCAGGCCTTGTGGTGACCGCTACCTATTCGGACGGCTCAACCGCTTCGATTTCTCTCAGCGATTGCCAATGGCTGGACGGCACCACTCGTGCGACTACCCTCTCCCAAGGCACCACCTCCATTATCTGTAAATTTGGTACATACGAGCAGACAATTTCGGGTGTTACCGTCACCGAGCCGCAATTTTCGACGATTACCCTCACCCGTGATGACGTGGTTGGCGGTAGCGGTGCCTACGAATGGGCAAACTGGAAAGACGGAGACCTTGAAGGCAAGGCGTATATCTACACCGGCACAAAAGATAAATTCCAATTCAACAACAAGAAAACCAGTTATTATCTCTATAATACTACCCCTGTGACAGGTGGTATCATTACCATTACCATCACTCTGACAGAAGAGGCAGAAAACTGGGAAATCCGCACCTCCACCACACCTTTTACGCAAACCTCAGGCATTCCCAGCACAGGCACCTCTCACGGGGTGCAGACCGTGACCACAAGCGGCACGACCTGGACGCTCAACACCACCGATCCCTATTTTGCCATTTGCTATAAAGACTCTGGCGCATCCTACATTAAATCCATTGAAATCTCTTGTGGCAAGGTTGGCGCAGATACCGACAAACATACTTTCGGCACTTGGGTAGCGGAAAAACCTGCCACCTGCACCGCATCAGGCACACTTGGTCACTATTACTGCGCTCATTGCGCCACCTACTTTGATCAAAACCACAAGCCCCTCTCAAGCCTGACCATTCCCGCCAAAGGGCATAACATGGGCGAGTGGGTTATCACCGTGCCTCCCTCCACAGAGGCAGGCGAGCAAACGCGCACCTGCACCGCCTGCGGACATAGCGAAAAGCAAAGCATTCCTCCCGTATCAACCCCCGCAAGTGCTGAGGAATTTTTAGAGCTTGTACAAGGCCTTTCCGTCAAAACAGGTAGCGAGGCAGAATTTGATGCGATTATTCGGGCTTACCAAACCTATGACGCCCTCACCGCAGAGGACAAAGAAGCGGTAAGCGAAGCCTATAAAAAACTATCTGAGGCAGCGCAAGCCTACAACCAATTTGCACAAGAAGCCAACAAAGAGGCAGACCTTGCCACACAAACGGCGATCACCGCATTTTCCGTGACGCTTGTGTCATTTTCCGCTTTGCTATGGCTACTCTTCCGTAAAATGCTTTAAGAGGTGACAGGATATGAAAAAAATATTGACGTTAGCACTTTCCCTTTCACTTTTGCTGGTGCTGCTTTGCTCTTGTGGAACAGGCAATGCAAACACCACCCCAAGCCAGCATGACAAAGCCGTCTACGACGCCCTCAATGCCATGGCAAGCCTCACGTATCCCGAAGTGAATGTGGATGTAGAAACCACCCTCCGTGGCACAACACTCCATAGCCGCTTTGAGGCAAAAACAGAGGGAGATATCACCACGGTGACCTACACACGCGAGCATCTTGCCACCTTTGAAGAAGGCAAACCTCTCCCCGAACATCGCATTGAGACCACCGAAGGCTCATTTACGGTCGTAGATGGAAAAATCCAAGATTTTGGCGAGGGAAACCAAGACTACACCTTCTCTTCCCTCAGTTCCCGCCAACTGTCTTTTAAGGCCGAATACTTCTCCAAAGTAGTGGCAGAAGATGGCAGTTTTTCTGCAAACGTGGAAAACCCCACCGCTTTTTTGGGCAATAGCAGCTTGGTAGCCCAAAACATGACGGTCTCTGTTCTCTATTCCAATGCCCTTGAAAGCATGGTGATTACCTACACCAACCAGTCAGGGGGACTAGTGACCATTACCTATACTTTTTCATAACGTCTATTTTATAAAAACCATCAAGCCCATCCCAAATCAATATGGTATGGGCTATTCTAACACATAAGGAGACATACCAAAATGGCAACATTCAAACAACTGGTAGGTAAATGTAATAAACACGGCAAATATCTCATTTTGCAAGTCGAAGAAACGGGATTTGAAAGCGCGAAAGTGGTGGGCTTTTATCGCTCCTCCAAAAAACCGCTGGATAGCCAAATTTTTGTGAGCAATCTCACGCTCAAAAATGGCTGTTCCTCCTGCGGCAACTGTCAACTTTCGGGCTGTAGCCATGCCTCATCCAAATGCGGAGGTGTGACGGGTGAATATTGCCCCACCTGCCAGCATTTTAGCATTGACTACACCAGAACGGTCGGAAAATCCGGTCAATACGGTCAATATGCAGGTCAAAACGAAGTGGAAGGCGCAAGAGACGCTTTCGGTAATGCTTTGGGTAGCCAAGCAGACCTTGGTCGAGATGGTGGGTTTACTGGCAAAAAAATCGTTGTATTGTGGCTGGATGATGAGCCTGCCATCAAGGGCGAAGACGCCAAAAACAATATCACCGGCGCCGTGAGAAGCAAAGGCTTTGTGGTGGATTTCCATAACTATGCCGCCTCCGCCGTTTGCTCCCCTGCAGAGCTGCGCCAAATGCTCTCGGATGCTTGTCAGCTCTGGGTGATTTCCAACCGCTCTGCTCGTATCACGAGCCAACACGTGGATGTGATTGCGGATTTCTTTCATTCCGGACGCGGACTCTATCTCTTTGGCGACAATGCCCCCTTCTTTGTGGACAGCAACCTCATCAGCCAAAGACTCTTTGGCATCTCCATGAGTGGCGACTATTTGGGTGACAAAGTCATTGGTGTCAGCGCAGGAGACAATTGCACGGGCATCGTTCGCGGACATCTCATTTCCACGGGTATTCAAAGTTTTTACGAAGGCATTACCATTGCTACCGTACAGACCAATGCCGACGTCAAGCCTTTGGTGTACAACTCCGAACGCAACGTAGTGACCGCTTACTACGACAAAGACTATAAGAGATGCCTCATTGACGGCGGTTTCACCCGACTCTTTTATAAATGGAATACCGCAGGCACCGAACGCTTTGTGAAAAACTGCGCCGCATGGCTTGCGAATGTAGAGCGTTTCCCGCAAGAATATCAATAAAAAAGCGCCTTGACCATTTCGCAAAATGCATATCCGCTTGTCTGGTACTATATAAAACCCCTTTCATTTTTTGAAACATTAGACGTCCGCTCTTTTATAGCTCACAAAGGAGTTACATAAAATGAAAACGATTGTCATTTCTGCCCCCGAGTTCTCCTCTAAAGGCGGTTGGGTGCTCGACACACAATTCGTCTCTACCATGGGTGTGCCGTATTTGCTTGCCCACGGTCTTGGCACGCCCGTCTCCGATGCTCACACGCCCATTTCGGTGGAAAGTGCGGGTGTCTATCACCTGTTTGTCTACACCTATAACTGGATAGCCCCTTGGAAACCGCAATATGCCCCGGGTGTGTTTGAGGTGAAGATAGACGAGCAAACAGTGCCCTTCACATTTGGGCAAACTTGCCCGGAGTGGGGCTGGGAATACGGTGGAGAAATTTCGCTCAGCCAAGGTCAACATACCCTGACCTTTCATGACTTAACAGGCTTTGAAGGGCGTTTTGGGCTCGTGGTGCTCACCCAAGACAAGCATATTACACTTCCCAAAACAGCCGAGGATATCACAACATTTTGCTATACGTCAGGCAATTTTTTAGTTCCGCAAGACCAAGGCGATTTTGATTTGGTCGTATGCGGTGGTGGTATTGCCGGCATTTGCGCCTCGCTGTCCGCTGCAAGACAAGGGCTGAAAGTTGCCCTTGTGCAAGACCGTCCCGTAGTTGGTGGCAACAACAGTTCCGAGGTGCGCGTGTGGCTGGGTGGGGAAACCCATTTTGAGCCTTTCCCCGGCATTGGCAACATTGT
>JAGBWH010000224.1 GCA_017629925.1 Clostridia bacterium | reverse complement strand
TTTTGCCCAAATTAGTATGGCTGGTTTTTGCCAAATCTACCCAAAAAAGCAAAAACCCCTCAAAGTCTACATAGACTTCAAGGGTGCAAGTCGCACGGTACCACCTTGATTTTTCACTTTAAGCCTGTTTACGCGGGCGGGGCGTTCTGCTCTTCGCAGACGGCTCGGGAGTGGACCACACAGCACCTATCCCAGAGGCTTCCAGCCATGACCTCTTTCTCTTGTGGGGTGGTTTTCTGTTTGTATTTCCGTCTTAGCCTATTTGCTCGTTATTGTATCACACAGAGCGAATGTTGTCAAGTAGAGAAGCCAATTTTTATGGTTTTTTCTCTTTTTTTAGTTTTTTGCTTCAATTTTTGCTGTGGGGTATTGCATTTGACTAAAATAGATGTTATAATTTTAAGGAATAGTTATATCTTTATATATGGAGTTATTATATGGAGAAAATCTATACCATACCCGTCAACGAAGCGTTTGAGCATACAGAAGCCAATCCCCACGTGGGATGTCCTTTTTGCTTGCTCTATCGCAATGAACAAGAACGGGAACTGGATTTGATACTGGGGGCTTCCATGATGGAGCCCGATATTCGCATCAAAACCAATCGCCAAGGATTTTGCGGTAAGCATTACGACAAAATGTTTGTTCGTCGCAATCGACTTGGTTTAGCTTTGATGCTCGAAAGTCATTTGGCAGAACTGAGCGAAGAATTAGAAGAAAGCCCCATGATCAAGCGAAGCGGAAGCGCGGCGGCCTCTCCTCTGAAAAAGTTGGAACGGCTGGAAAATGACTGCTATATCTGCTCGCGTATGGAAGGTCGACTCAAAGCCATGACAGAAGTGGCTGTGCTTTTGTGGGATACCGATCCCGCTTTCCGAAAGAAATTGGCGGCGCAACCCTTCTTTTGTCTGCCCCATTATCGTGCTATACTCGAATACGGCAAAAAGAAATTGCCTAAAAAAAGATTTCCTGCCTTCTATGATGCCATTAGTCGCGTAGAAGAAAACTACCTCGCCACACTCACGGGGGACGTGAGTTGGTTTTGCAAAAAATTCGATTATCGCTATGGAGATGAGCCTTGGTATAATGCAAAGGATGCCGTGGAGCGTGCCATTCATTTTCTTCGTGGCGAGGATGAGGAGGGCAAAACCCCATGACCATCCATCATATACATATCGTTCATTTTGGAATGCTCTCGGATTTTAGCCTAAAACTCGAGAAAAATCTCCATATCATCGAGGGAGAAAATGAAACGGGCAAAAGCACCATTTCTGCCTTTATCCGTTTTATGCTCTATGGTTTGGATATCAAAGATGTTGCCTCTTGCAATCGCTCCATCAATCGCCAAAGCGGGACAGCCGAAGGCGAAATGACGGTAGATGTCAAAGCAGGGCGTTTCCGTGTGGAAAGAAAATGTGTGAAAACCGGCACAAAAGACAAGCCCCTGTTTTCTGACACGTGTCGCATCGTGAACGTGGCAACGGGCGAGGTGGAAGACAATGCCTCCCCAGGCGAACTTTGGTTGGGCTTTCCTCGCTCTATCTTCCGCCGTTTGGCTTGTTTTGGTCAAATGACGCAATCGCGCGTGGATACCTCATCCATGAGAGAGTCCATTGAAAACTTAGTGTTTTCGGGTGACGAAAAAATCAACATCAAAAACGCAACTGCCCATCTTGCAGAAGAGCGCGACAGATTGCTGTCTGTGGATAAGAGCGAAGGGGAAATTGCCGACTTGGAGCAAGGCTGTGAGCAACTCCGCGAAGAACTGGCACTCGCTGTGGAACACAACCGTCATATGCTCTCCATTGGGGCAAAATTAAAGCGTACCCGTGCGCAAAGAGCAGAAACCGAGCAAACGTTGCGAGAACTGAGTGACCTTGACGCCTGCTACCGCAATACCCAACTGCTCATTGCTTTTGATAAATTGCGCGAAGTTCGTGCCAAAACCAACGATGTCAGCAACAAACTGCAAACGCTCCGTCAAGATAATAGCCACATGGGCTTTATTCCTGACGCAGAATATCTCACCGACCTTGAAGTCAACCGTCGACTGTATTTGGAAGCAGTAAAGACCAAAGAGCACTACGAGGTGGCACTCCGCGAAGTAGAAAGCGCTGCCGTGGTGGAAGAAGAAATGCAACGCCACCTGCAACGCACCCTGCGCCGTGGCGGTGAAGACGAAGTGCTTGCCACCGCTCATGCCCACCACAAAACCACTTGGATGGCGAGATTTTGGGCCATTTTCTGTGCGCTTGCTGCCATTTCTTGTGTGGTGGGAGCATCTCTCATTTTGCCTGAATATTTCAAAGACGGCCGTTTTGCGAATGCTCTGCCTTGGTGTTTAGGGCTTGGCGTAGGTTTCCTCTTGCTTGCAGGGCTGGATGTGGTGTTATGGATTGTGGTGCATAGCAAAGCCCATGCCGAATGTCATTTCTGCCTTGACTATGGCGCACATAACCACAAAGAACTCATCACGAGGATGCGCAATATTACCGAATGTCGCAATAAATATGCTGACCATATCATGGAACTCCGTGCCACTCGCCAATATCTTGACAAAGCCATTGAGGGTGTTGCCGTGGCGCGCGATGCATTGGTGGCTACCCTTCGCAGATGCGGAACGATTGTACCTGAAGGCGAGGATGTGCTTGTCTACACCGATAAAGTAGAAGAGTCCATTCGCAACTATTTGTCTCTGCACGCAGAACTGAGAGAAGAAAAGAGCCGCTTGGATGCGACCGCTTCTCAACTGCGCGACCAATTAAAGGGGCAAAACGAGGCCGCCATCATGGAAAAAGTGCCAGAGGGTAGCAAAGAAAAAATGAAAGACGTCAATCCTGCGGAAATCGCAGGCAGTATTGCTGCGGTCAAAGTGCGCTTAAAGCATCTTACCCAAGAGGAAGATCTTTACGCCTCTAACCTTGCCCTGCTCACAGAACAAGCGGAGGATCCTGCCGCAATCGCTGAACATCTGCACGATACGGAGCAACAACTGAAATATTGCCTTGAACTCTACAAAGCCTTAGACTATGCCCTTGCCACCTTCATGGATGCAGACGACCGTCTAAAAGCCAGAATTGCGCCTCGTTTGGCGGCAAATGCACTCGAATTGGTTTGCGCCATCTCGGGCGGAAAATATGACGATTTGGAGCTGGGCGACGACCTTTCTATCAAACTCAAAACGAAAGGAGAATCCTTTGCCACGGAACTGCTGAGCGGAGGCACAAAGGATATCGCTTACGTGGCGCTTCGTATGGCAATGATCAATTTGGTCTGCCGTGAAGAGTTCCCCCCGCTTTGTTTGGACGAAAGTTTTGCCTACCAAGACGACACCCGTGCTCTTGGTATTATGAAAATTCTCAAAATCCAAGCGGATAAGGGTATGCAAAATATTATTTTCACCTGCCGTGCCAGAGAGGAAATCTTGGCGCACCAAGTATTTGGCCCCGGCATTGGTTATTCCAAACTCGAAAGCCCCGACGGGACATCAAATTAACAAGCAAAAAAGGAGCAAGACATGAGTGCACCACTTTCTGTTTTAACCGTCGGCGCCGCCGCCATGCGGTTGCGCTTGCCCTATACCCTCTTGCCCGAAGAAAACGGCTATGCCATCACCGACACACCCCCGCGCATCACCTATGGTGGTGCAGGCACCGAGCAGGCATTGGCACTCTCGGCTTTGGGCGCACGGTCGTTGCTGTGCTGCTGTGTGGGAGACGATAACACGGGCTATCAACTGCGCCGTTATTTAGAGCGTTGCCGTGTGGATATTCGGTTTGTCTATGAGACACCAAATAGTGCCACGTCTGTGATGACTTCCCTTGTCAAAAGCGGAGAAGAGCCACGCGTTTTGCTCTATTCGGGCAATGCAGGTGCTCCTTCTTCCGAGCAACTGCAAGATGCCTTTTTATCCTTGCCCGATGTGGTGTGTTTGAGAGGAGAAATGCCTTTTCGCACTACTCTCACAGCCGCTGCCCTCGCTGCTCGCGAGCAAATTCCTATTTTTCTTGATGCCTCAAGCATTCGCGGTGATTTTGACGCTGTGGCTCTCCCCGCCCTTGAGGTACTGTCGCTGAGTGACACCGCCGCAGAAGCACTGACAGGTATTTGCCCCGGTGGCACGGACAGCTGTGTGAAAGCCGCCCTTGCCCTGTCTGCCAAAATCAAGGCAAAATATTATGTATTCCGATTGGGGGCAAGAGGATGCTTCCTCTATGACGGCAAAATTCCCTACCACATCTCCCCCTGCCGTACCAAAGCCACAGACTTTTCTTTTGCCGGTGATGTCTTTGCCGCAGCCTTGGTGATGGCGTATGCAGATGGAGACCAAAATATTCGCTCTGCCTGCGAATATGCCAACGCCGCCATGGCACTTTATGCCGAAACGGCTCATCCCTCTATTTACCCCACTCACGATGAAATTCAAAACTATCGCTTATCCGGTGCAGTATAAAATCTGCTTTTCAAAATAATAAACAAGGAGAAGTCCTCATGAAATGCGAACAATTTTCTTTCCCTTCTTCTGACGGAAAAACCGCTATTGTTGCCTATTATTTTCTACCTGACGAGGGTGTGACACCTGTGGGCGTCGTGCAACTTTCTCACGGCATGACAGACTATGTGCTCCGTTATCGAGAAATGGCAGAGGCACTCACAAGTGCGGGATTTATCTTTTGCGGAAATGACCATATCGGTCACGGGCAAAGTGCCGGCACAGAAGAAGATTTGGGATTTTTTGCGGAAAAAGACGGTATTGGATACGTGCTCGACGACCTTCACGCCATGACCGCCCTCGCCAAACAAAGATTTCCCGACCTGCCCTTTACACTGATGGGCCATAGCATGGGCTCTTTCCTATGCCGACTGTATGCTACACGATTTGGCTATGAACTGGATAATTTGGTGATTTTAGGTACAGGTGGCCCCAATCAGCTCTTGGGCTTTGGCAAACTGTTTGCCAAAATGGTAAAACTGTTCAAAGGCTCTCACCATCGTAGCCAAACCATTAAAAATTTGGCATTTTCCGGCTACACATCTCACTACGAAAAAGGGGCGCATAAAAACGCTTGGCTCACCCGTGACGAAGCGGTCCTCAAAACGTATGATGCCGATCCTCTTTGCACCTTCACATTCACCGTTTCTGCATATTTAGACCTCTTTACCATGCTCCAAGAATGCAATAAAAAAACATGGTTTGAATCCTACCCCAAAGCCCTCCGCACTCTGATTGCCGCAGGCACAGAAGACCCTGTGGGAGACTGGGGGCAAGGTCCTGTTTACGTGACCGACTACCTCAAAAAAGAAGAAGTGCACGAGGTGGATCTGCTTCTCTATGAAGGTGCGCGCCACGAACTCTTTAACGAACTGAATAAAGAGGAATTCTTCCATGATCTTATCGCTTGGCTGTCTCCTAAAGAGGCTGCGCCTACCGCCGAAAAGGCTTGAGAAGATTTCTCCCCCAAAAAGACGGATACTTTTCAAATAAAAGACTAAAAATACTACTCAGCTGGCTATGCATCGCCATGCTTTTGCTTCTCTGCACACCCCTGTGGGAAACGCCCTCTCCCCCGCCTCCTGCCACCTATGTGGCAAGGTATGGCACCTGCGAACAATCCTTTGAGGGAGACGGTGTGTTTCGATATCGCGCAATCCCTCTCACCTGTCAAGGCGAGGTGCTCTACTATGCTCCGTCGGGGAAAGTGCAAAAAGGGCAAATGCTGCTCTGCGGATATCCCCTCGCCTATCGCGAGACGGTAGAGAAGCTCATGCAATGCGAAGCCCAACTACAAGCACTAAACACCCCAAAAAGTCAAGAGACTGATACCATCTCTTATCTGCTCAGAGAAATCCGCATAGCCAAAGAAAAAGGGCAACACCAAAAACAAGCCCTGCTTGTGTCTCGGCTGGATGCATTGCTCTTGGGATGGGGGCAAAATCACGAAAAACTAAAGCAAACCATAGAGGAAAAGCAAAGGGAATGCCTATCTCTTTTGCCAGCCCCGCTCGACACCGTCACAGCCGAGCAAGACGGATATTTCATCCCTTCCTGCGACGGTTGGGAGAGTGTCTGGGACATGGACAAGCCCTCGCTTTCCTGGCAAGAGCAATACCAGACACCTCCTGCCCCGCCCTCCTCTGCCAAACTGCTCACCTCCCTTTCTTTTGGCGTGGAACTCTATCTTTCTCCCGACGAGGCGGGGTGTTTGGAGGTAAAGCAAAGTTATCCATTGACCTCACAAGACGGCTATACCTTCGAGGGGGTACTTGAGACGCTCACGTATGAAGAGGAGGGGTGTGTGGCGCATTTTGCCATCCATGACTTGCCCACCCTTGCCCTGCCTTCACGGCTTCAACGCGTGAAAGTCACCTACCAAAGTAAAACCTATCTTCGTGTGCCCTCGGAGGCGGTAGAGTACACACCCGAAGGGCAAAGCTATGTGCTCATTTGGCAGGGGAGCAGGCTCGTTGCAAGAGGGGTTGACATCGCCTTAAAAGACAATGTTTGGGCGTGGTTATCCCCCAAAAAAGGCACGCTGTTTTTATATGGCAAGTCCTGCTATTTTTTACATGAAAATGAAATGGTGCTTTTGCACCCCACGGCGTCTCAAAGAGAACGCGCATTCCTTTAAGACGCAATGAAAATACATACGAGGAGACATTTCATGCTCGATACGCTTCTTTTAGAAAAACTGCAAAACGGCGCACTCACGCGCTACGCTCACCTTTATGCCGACACAGAAAAGGCAACCGAGCGTTTTGTTTGCGCCATAGAGACATTCAGACAAACCTATGGACAAGGACGCGACCTATACCTTTTTTCTGTGCCCGGTCGCAGCGAAATCTCAGGCAACCATACCGACCATAACCATGGCAGGGTGCTCGCCGCTGCCATTGACAGAGATATTATCGCCGTGGTCTCCCCCACAGAGGACGGCATCATTCATCTAAAAAGTCAAGGCTTTCCGGAAGACGTGGTCGATACAAGCAAAGTGGACGATCCCGATGCATTCCCTCGCTATTCCTCCGCTTCAATCATCGCAGGGATGTGCCATGCGATGAAGCAAGAGGGGTGTGTTGTGGGCGGTTTTGACGCCTACACCACCACCGATGTGCTCAAAGGCTCAGGACTTTCTTCCTCGGCGGCATTTGAGGTCATGTGCGGTAGCATCTTAAATCACCTTTACGCAAATGACCGTTTTGATAATCCCACACTCGCCAAAATGGCGCAGTATGCCGAAAACGTATTTTTTGGCAAACCTTGTGGACTGATGGACCAGATGGCTTGTGCGGTAGGGGGACTTCTCACCATTGATTTTGAAGATCCCAAAGCCCCTGTCATTACCCCTCTCTCCTATTCTCTCACCGAAGCAGGCTATCGCCTATGCATCGTCAATACCGGTGGCAATCATGCCGACTTAAATGAGGACTATGCCTCCGTACCTGCGGAAATGAAGAGCGTGGCAAAAGTGTTTGGCAAAGAGACATTAAGAGGTCTCACAGAGGCGGACATTTTGAGCCGTGCTGCCATATTGCGCGAGACGGTAGGTGACAGAGCCTTGATGAGAGCCATTCACTTTATCCGTGAAAATGACCGTGTCAAAGTCCAAGCACAGCATCTGCAAAACGGCGATACCCAAGCCTTTCTCTCGCTGGTAAAAGCGTCTGGGCTATCCAGTTTCCAATATCTACAAAATGTATACACCATAAAAAACGTCGCCGAGCAAGGGCTCTCTCTTGCCCTTTGTGTCACAGAGGGATGGCTTAGTCAGTACCCTTGCGCTTGGCGTGTGCATGGCGGTGGATTTGCGGGCACTATTCAAGCCTTTGTGACAGAGGAACTCGCGCCCACCTATGCGCAAAAAATGGATGAAATCTTTGGCGAAGGGGCAACAATGACACTACGCGTCCGCCCTGTGGGCGCCACCCCCATCACCCTCTAAAATTGAAGAATAAAAAGTAAGGAGATATATTATGGCAACAAAAAAAGTGACAGCAACCGCAAAAGTTGCTTCCCCCGAAGGAGACAAAAAGGCAGCCCTTGAAACCGTGATTTCCCGCATTGAACGTGAATGTGGGAAAGGTTCAATCATGCGACTGGGCGAAAACGCCAGCATGAATGTTAGTGCCATTTCAACAGGCTCTATTTCGCTGGATATGGCTCTGGGCATTGGCGGTGTGCCTCGCGGTAGAATTATTGAAATCTTTGGCCCGGAATCCTCCGGTAAAACCACCCTCGCTCTGCACGTGGTGGCAGAAGCCCAAAAAATGGGGGGCGAAGCCGCTTTCATTGACGCAGAACACGCACTTGATCCCGTTTACGCCAAACGACTTGGCGTAAATACCGCCAATCTGTTGGTCTCTCAACCCGACTGTGGCGAGCAAGCCTTGGAAATTGCCGAAGCACTCGTCAACTCCGGTGCGATCGACGTCATCGTGGTAGACTCCGTGGCGGCTTTGGTGCCTCGTCAAGAAATTGACGGAGATATGGGTGCCACTCATGTGGGTATTCAGGCACGCCTGATGAGCCAAGCCATGAGAAAACTCGCAGGTGCCATTTCAAAAAGCAACTGCATTGTCATTTTCATCAACCAATTGCGCGAAAAGGTAGGCATTTCCTACGGCAATCCCGAAGTCACCCCCGGTGGTCGCGCCCTGAAATTCTATGCCTCCGTTCGTATTGAAATCAGAAAAACCGAAAGCCTGAAGAGTGGCGCAGATGTCTATGGCAACCATGTTCGTTGCAAGGTGGTCAAAAACAAAGTGGCACCGCCTTTCCGCACAGCTGAATTTGATATTCTCTATGGCACAGGTATTTCTCGCTCCGGTGAAATCATTGATTTGGGTGTCTCTCTCGGTATTCTGGATAAGAGCGGTTCTTGGTTCTCCTTTGAAGGCACAAGACTCGGTCAAGGCAAAGACAATACCCGTAAATACATTGAGTCCGATCCCGAACTGTTTGCCAAACTCGATAGCTTAATTCGTGAAAAAATGAAGGATATGGATCCCGAAGAAGAACTGGGCGGAGAAGAGGCAGATGAATTCGACCTGCGCGATTTTGCCCTCCCCGATGAAGACTAATGGCACACATCCTACTCGCTTTTGAAGTGGGGACATATACCGCCACCCTTTATATTCATCACCCAAATGAGCCCACCCCCTCCACCGAGCAGGTGAGGGTGCTCACCGAGGATTTCAAAACACTCCCTCCCCTGCGCCATGGGGAGGAAATGGCAGATGAAGTGTATCAAAGCATCAAGGGGCTGGCTGAGCTATGCGAGGCGGTGAGATACGGCATGGTTTGTGTGGAGCGCAGTAGCCTGAGTGCCGCTCGCCTCTACCAAAAAATCAGAAAAAAGGAATTTTCGCCTGATGTGGCGAAAGCGGCGGTGCGCCGTGTGATTGCCTATGGATACCTTCGTGAAGAAGAGCAAATTCGCCACATCACCCTCACCTACATCCAAAAGGAATGGGGCCCACTCAAAATCGCCCATAAATTGCTGGAGGCAGGTTATCACCAGCAAACAATCGACCGTGTTTGGCAGGAGATGACAGAAAAGGGAGAACTCGACTTTGACCGCAAAGCAAAAGAGATTGCAAAAAGGCTTGCTTCTCAAAATGCAGACCAAAAAACGGTGCTTTTGACCTTGCATAAAATGGGTTTTATGCCACAAGACACAGATTTATAATCATTTTGCCTAAAAATATTGTGAACATTTTGTTAATTTTTACAGTTCTTGGAAGTTTTTTTCTTGCAAACCATAGAAAAATATAATAGTTTGTGTTATAATACTTTTGTTGTGCCCATGCGCAACACACCAAAGTGAAAAACAAAAAAATTCAATAGATAATTGGAGGTTATCCCACAATGAGCAAAAAGTATGTTTATCTTTTTAGCGAAGGCGACGCCAGCATGCGTAACCTGCTTGGCGGTAAAGGCGCTAACCTGGCAGAAATGACCAAAATCGGTCTGCCTGTTCCCCAAGGCTTCACCATCTCTACCGAAGCGTGCACTCAATACTATGAAGATGGTCGCCAAATCAACCCTGATATCCAAGCAGAAATCATGGTTGCTATCGACAAAATGGAAGAAATCACCGGCAAAAAATTCGGTGACAAAGAAAACCCCCTGCTCGTATCCGTTCGTTCCGGTGCTCGTGCATCCATGCCCGGTATGATGGACACCATCCTCAACCTCGGTCTGAACGAAGACGTAGTTGAAGTTCTTGCTGCAAAATCCGGCAACCCCCGTTGGGCTTGGGACTGCTACAGAAGATTTATCCAAATGTACTATGACGTTGTTATGTAAGTTGGTAAAAAATACTTCTAACAACTCATCGACAAAATGAAGGAAGAAAAAGGCGT
>JAGBWH010000223.1 GCA_017629925.1 Clostridia bacterium | reverse complement strand
TCATGATAGGCAGGTCGAGGATCGCCTGAAAGCAATTTCAAAAGTCCTTTTCTCAGCTCTGGAGAAAGGGGCAAAAGCAAATCCTCCGAGCAGACAACCTTGAGCGCATATGCTTTGGTTTGGTCTGAAAAACCGCCTTTTGCAGAAGGGTGTGCATCGGTAAAGGGGAGATAGGGTTTTATATCCAAAATAGGTGTGCCTGAGGCAAGGTCTGCACCTCTGACGTAAAGCACCGTTCCCTCGGGGGTATCCCACTCAACATGATCGAGCCGAACGGAAGAAAGCCCAATAGGCGAAGGACGAAACGGCGAGCGAGTGGCAAACACACCCATGCGCATATTCCCCCCAAGACGAGGCGGACGCACCGTCAAGGATGGCGTTTGCCCTTCCCTGCTGTTTTGCGAAAAATGCCAAAGTAGCCAAAGATGGGAATAGTCCTCTATCCCACGAAAGGCATCGGCGCTTCGATAGGCGGGCAAAAATACAATTTTGCCCAGCAATTCATCCACAAGTCCGCTTTGGCGTGGAATGCCAAATTTTGTTGCAAAATCCGTATAGATATGACCAATGATTTCTATGTGCGGTCCTTGATTGTCTTTCTCTTTTTGGGGCATTTTCGTTTATGTTCTCTTTCATTTATTGTGTAGGGGAGATGTTTTTAATAGAACAAATCTATGTATAACTGCGTCTCGGTTGTGGAGGAAGCAATGTTCCTCTACTCTATTACTTTTTGGTGTGGTGCATACCCCTCAAAACAGAGACAAGCCGTCCGAGTGCGGGGGCAAATACGGTGTTGATGCCAAGTTCGAGGAAGAAATTAAAGGTGATCAGCCCACCAAAGAGTAGCAAAAAGAAGTTTTGCGCTGTCAGCCCCAACTCGCTTGAAACGAAGATAACATCCTCTTTGATGATCCAGCATCCCAGCGCAAATATGCCTGTGTTGACGACGGGTGCAGAGATGGCAGCCACCACGCTTGCCACTATGGCATTGCATTTTTCAAGTGCCTTATAGATAAGCCCCGGCACTATGCCTGCAAGAGTACCCTTGACCACGCAAATCGCGATCGTCATCAGGGGATTTGCCTGAAAGAGATACATGGTGAATATGTCTTTGCCGACAATGCCCCAAAACAGCGCCACAAGTCCAAAGGCAAAGCCAAGGATGCCACCATTTTTCCAGCCCAAAACGATTGAGCCAAGCGTGAGCGGCACAAGACAAAGGCAAACGGTCACCACGCCGAAACTTGAAATGGATTGCAGCACCACAACAAGCGCCATCAAAATGGCAAGCTCGGTCAGCTGCAGGGTTTTTGATGTTGAGTTTTTTGTTTTCATTTGATTGTCTCCTTTTTAGCTGTCGTCCCGTTCCTTCTGTGGCTCAACTCCCCAAAGAGGTGCCGTGGTACAACGCATATTTATATTCACCGCCCATGGGCGAAAAATACCGAAGTCAAATATTGTTTTTATAGATAATTTGGAGCCCCTTTAAGACCATATGAGGATCCTCGGTAATGCGATGCTTGCAATACTTCACGATTGGCGTAGACAACCCACCTGTCGCATACACGGGAAGTTCTGCCTTGTATGCCTCGCAAAAGCGGTCAATCATGCCGTCAATCATAGAGGCATTCCCATATACTGCACCCGATTTCATGCAATCCGCGGTGTTCTTCCCGATCACCGAAGGCGGTGCGTCGAGGCTTACCTGCGGTAGTTGCGCTGTGCCACTTGCAAGTGCCTGTAGCCCCATCATCACACCGGGCATGATAGAAACGCCGATAAAAGATCCGCGCGCATCTACCACCATCATTTTTGTGGCTGTCCCCATATCAATGACAAGCGAGGGCGAGCCATAAATATAATGCGCAGCCACGCAGGCGCAGATGATATCCGAGCCCACCGAAGAGGGATTATCGCATCGAATGTTGATGCCTGTTTTAATGCCGGGTGCGACCAACAGCGCATCGACCTGAAAGAGGAGTGACAACGCTTTTTTCATCACTTCATTTAAGGTTGGTACAACGGAGGAAATAATAGCCCCCTCAACCTCCGAGGGCTTGACACCGTGTAAAGCGAGGGCGCCTTGTATGATGCTCGCGTATTCATCTTCTGTCTTGCGCGAATCAGAGGAAATTCTTGCCACATAGCACAGCTCCTCGTCACGAAAAGCACCGATGGATATGTGTGTGTTTCCCACGTCAACAGCCAAAATCATGTTTTCCCTTC
>JAGBWH010000222.1 GCA_017629925.1 Clostridia bacterium | reverse complement strand
TGAAAAGAACTTATCAACCCAAAAAACGTCAAAGAAGCATGGAGCATGGCTTTAGAAAAAGAATGGCCACTGCAAACGGCAGAAAAGTGCTGAAAAGAAGACGCGCTAAGGGCAGAGCGCAACTCACTTATTAATGATTGCTCGTGACAACACATCACATTGAAATCTCCGCCGAACACAAGATGTGGTTTAGCGGAGATTTTTTTGAGCAAAAATGAAATTCACATCCATCACAGAAAATCACTTGTATCAAAAGGCGTATGCAAAAGGAAAGCGGTTTGTGACTCCCGCTTTAGCTGTGTATATTTTGCCTGATTACAAGGCGGGGAAATTGCAAAAAGCACACCCCCAGCACATCAGAGTCAACCGTATTGGGTTGACTGTTACCAAAAAAGTCGGCGGTGCTGTTGTACGCTCAAGAGTCCGTCGAATTTTGCGAGAAGCGTATCGTCAAACTGTGGCTACTCACCCTATTAAAACGGGATTTCTCATTGTACTTGTGGCAAGAGAAAAAGCCGTGAAAATGAAAAGCACAGAACTGGAAAAGGATCTATTTCGTGCCTTTTCTCATCTGGAGATGTTTTCACAATGAAGTATGTAGCTATTTTTTTCATTCGTTTGTATCGCAAATGGATATCTCCCTTAAAACCGCCCTGCTGCAGGTTTACGCCGACCTGCTCCGCCTATGCCCTTGAGGCATATTCAAAACGAGGCTTTTTTGCGGGCTTTATTTTATCCTTTTGGCGCGTTTTGCGTTGTAATCCCTTTGCAAAACCCGGATATGACCCCGTGCCTGAAAAAGGATTCAAAAGAGTTCCCATTCGCAGTCGGGAGAATCCCCCCCAGTCTGCTTCGGCAGATACAGGCGTCGCGTCCACAGAAACAGATGCGGTGGACAACAAAATAAATGAGGTATAATCATGAATCTTCGAGAACTTATATGTGTACCTTTCGCTTGGTTGTTAAGAACCTTTAACGACTGGTGCGATGGTCACTACATTCTCACCTTGCTTTTATTTGCCATTTTGGTAAAGATTTTGATGGTGCCTATGTCTATCAAACAACAAAAAAACCAAATTAAGGGTGCAAAACTGCGTCCTAAAATGGCAATTATTCAGAAAAAGTATGCCGGCAAAAACGACCAAGAGTCTGTCATGAAAATGAGACAGGAACTCATGGATTTGCAACAAAGAGAAGGCTATTCCCCTCTTGCCGGTTGCCTGCCCATGCTCATTCAGCTCCCCATTATTATGATTTTGTATGAAATCATCCGTAGCCCTCTCACCTATATTTGCCAATGGAAGCCTGTTGTTGTGGCTAAGCTCCATAATCTCGCTTATCCCGACAAAGCTCCTCTTTCTGAAGCGGAAGACTTGGCATTTAACGCTATCAGAAAAAACGTGGACCAAATTGATTTGATTTCTAAAATCAATCAAAATCCCGAAGCGTTTGCCGAAGTGGGACAAGATTTTTCTGCTATTCCTGATTTCACACTCGGTAGAGTCAATTTTGGTGTCAAGCCCTCCTTTGACTTCTCTACGCCCAATGCTTGGCTCTTGCTCATTCCGATTTTGACCTTTGCTTTGGCTGTGGTCACCATGAAACTGAGCAAGAAATTCAACGGCAATCTCCAACAAGAATTGGCAGGTCAAACCGCTGACCAACAAATGTCAAGTTCCATCATGGAATGGAGCATGCCCATCATGAGCCTTGTTTTTGGCTACATTCTCAACGGTCATTTGGGCGTTTACTGGATATATCAATCCGTCATTTCCATTGGACAAATGCTTTTATTCCACAAAATTTGGCCCATGCCCACCTTTACACCTGAAGAGATTAGAGCCTACGAAAAATCGCTCAAACAAAGACCAAAACCCAACACAGATCCCAACCGTCCAAAACCCCGCTCCTTGCATCATATTGATGATGATGACTAATTTTCAAAACTAAAAAAAGAGGACAATATATCGTGATAAAAGAAATTACCGCTTCCGGCAAAACGATCATGGAAGCGAAAGAAAATGCTCGCTTGGCACTTGGTGCAAGCGAACTTGATGACGTGCATTATGAAATTTTGCACGCCGGAAGCAAAGGCATTTTTGGTATTATCGGCGTGAAACCTGCTATGGTTAAAGCCACAATCGAATTGCCCGATGCCCCTGCAAAAAGAGAACGCCGTGAACGCTCCGGCAAATCCGGTAAGCCTTCCACACCCAAAGCCAATGCAGATACTCCTGCAGAAAACGCATCTTCAGAAAATGCGCCCAAAAAATCCAGCCGTAAAAAGAAAAACGGTGGCAAACACGCACCTGTGGAAAAGGCTGTGGCTGTATTTGAATCCGAACTGCAATTTACTCCCCGCGAAGTTGCCCCCGGTGAAGACAAAGCCTATGACTTTGTATGCCAACTGATTAAAAACCTTGGTCTCGATGTAAAAGTTGAATTGCTCTCCTGCGACGACGGCACACGCCGCATCAATATCGAAGGCGAAGCAGCTTCCATTCTCATCGGTCACCATGGCGATACCTTGGATGCTCTCCAATATTTGGCAAACCTGGCAAGCGCACAAAAGAATGAAAACGGCGAAAAAGATAAGTCTCGCGTGACCGTCAATATCGAAGGCTATCGCGCAAAGAGAGAAGAAACTCTCCGCACTTTGGCTCGTAGCATGGCTGCAAAAGCACTCCGCACACACAGAAGTGTGACACTTGAGCCCATGACACCCTACGAAAGACGTATCATTCACTCCGAAATTCAATCCATTGAAGGTGTTTCCACCAATTCCGTGGGTTCTGAAAACAATCGCAGAGTTGTGATTTATCTGACCGAAAAAGCAACTGCTGAAAAACCTGTGTCCCCCGCAGAAGAAACAGCAGATGTGTCCGAAGTGCCTACCCCCGTCGCCACTCCTGACGGAGAGGACGCCTAATGGTACACTACGGTCATACCATAGCCGCTGTTTCAACCCCGCCCGGTAAGGGCGGGGTTGCCCTTATCCGAGTCAGCGGTGATCAAGCCTTTGAAATTGCCTCTCATTGTTTTGTGCCCCTGTCTAAAAAGCCGCTTGCCGAATGTAAGCCCAGATATGCTATCTATGGGCATATTTATGCCGAAGGTCAAGTGGTAGATGATGGTATTCTCACACTATTCCCCGCCCCTCACTCCTATACGGGAGAAGATACGGTGGAAATTTGCTGTCATGGTGGTATTTTGCTGACACAGCGGATTTTGAGCGGTCTGTTTTGCGCTGGTGCTGTGCCTGCTGAGGCGGGCGAATTTACGCGTCGCGCCTTTATCAATGGCAAACTGTCCCTCTCCCAAGCCGAAGCGGTTGGTCAGTTGCTGGAAGCCAAAACCAATGCGCAACTCACCTTAGCCGGCCCTTCTGCACGCTCCGCTTTTGCGCTTGAAATGGAGCGCATTTCCGGTATGCTACTCTCGCTTTTGTCTTCCCTTTATGCAACGATTGATTATCCCGAAGAGGATTTGGGAGAACTCACCGCCTGCGAGATTGACACAAAATTAGGGCAAGCCGTATTGGCACTTGAGCAATTTCGCCGCACCTACAAAGCCGGTCACGCCATCAGCGAAGGGATCGCCACCGTCATTTGTGGCAGACCAAACGTGGGCAAAAGCTCACTCTACAACTGCCTTTGCGGTGAGGAATATGCGATTGTCACAGATGAAGCAGGTACTACGCGCGACGTGCTTGAACGTGTTGTTTCTGCAGGACAGGTAACTTTACGTCTCTTTGACACGGCTGGTTTGCGAGATGCAGAAAGCCTGGCAGAGCAAAAAGGAGTCCAGCGCTCACGCGCCCATATCGACAGCGCAGAATTGATTATTGCGGTCTTTGATAGATCGTCTCCTTTGAGTGACGAAGACAAAGAATTGCTCGCTTTGCTCTCTCAAAAGCAAAACGTCTATCGCATTGGTATTTTGAACAAATGCGACCTGCCACCGGTCTTATCGGAAAGTGATATTTCGTCCTCGCTAAACCAAGTGCTCTCCCTTTCTTCTGCTGAGGGGGATATTTCCGCACTTGTCTCGCTCATTGAAGCCCTTTACATGGATGAAACCATCACACCGGGAG
>JAGBWH010000221.1 GCA_017629925.1 Clostridia bacterium | reverse complement strand
TGTTGCCACCCCAGCAATGAGATACGTGCCCGCTTCCATCATATCCCCAATGATGCGATAGGTCGTGCCATGAAGAACTTTGCCACCAGAAACGAAAATGGTGTCTGTGCCTTCTCCCTCAATGGACGCCCCACATGACTTGAGATAGCGCACCAAATCCACCACATGAGGCTCTTTTGATACGCCCTCAAGTATCGTCTCGCCCTTCGCCTTTACTGCGCAAAGAATGGCGTTGATCGTAGCCCCCACCGACACTTTATCAAAGACAAAATGTGTGCCCAAAAGGCCGTCGGTGCGAAAAGACACAACACCCTCGCTCATTTTTGTCTCGCATCCAAAAGCCTGCAAGGCTTTTATATGCTGGTCAATGGGGCGTTCGCCAAGGTTGCACCCTCCTGGGAGCACGCATTGCCCATACCCAAACCGTCCTGCCTCTGCCCCGAGCAAATAGGTAGAGCCACGTAGTTTTTTGGCTTCTTTTGGGGGTGTGCTTGACATTTGGCATTCTCTGGTGTCAATGCGATAGGAGTGGGCGTCAAGGGGCAAAATCTTGGCTCCAAGTTGAGATAAAATGGAGAGCGCCAGCCTCACGTCCTCTATTTGTGGGACATTTTCAAGTATTGTGATACCACCCGTGACAAGGGTAGCAAATAAAATAGGCAGGGCGGCATTTTTTGCGCCTTCAGCGGTTACTGTGCCAAACAAACGTCGCCCCCCGAAAATCAGTAGATGGTTCATACATTCACCTGTGTAAGATGGACTGTGTTCGGTAGCAGTATATGTCATCGCCATGAAAAAAGGAACAAGAGAAAGCGATTTTACGCCTTTTCGTGTTCCTTTTTCATTCTTTATTTTTTTACACTTGCCTTTTAGTCTTGGATGATGGTCGCGCGGGGAGATTTGGGCAAACTTGTCCAAAACAGCATGAAAATGCCAATCATCAGTACCACCGTCACGGCAAGCCCACCTTCAAGTCCAAACAAACCGCCGTTTGTCACTTCTCGACCGGTTGTGGGGGTAAATGTGAATATACCGCCTCCCACATTCAAACCACTCACAGGCACACCCCAGATGTTGCCCTGCGTGAAATTCCACATTGAGTGAAGTGCTGAAACACCCCAAATGCTTTGTGTACGTTGGTAATACATAGCGGCGAAAATGCCAAACAGAGTTAAATTCAAAATAGCGGTAAAGTTCACGCCCGGATTGCCCACATGGAGAAGGGAGAAAAACAGGGAAGAAATGAAAACCGCCCAAGAGCGAGAGGTAACCCCTTTAAGTTGTCCAAATAGGAAACCGCGCAGCAGCAGTTCTTCTTCAAATCCTTGCACCAAAAATCCGAGGAAAAACAGCACAATATAGAGGTAGTTGGCATTTTTGGCGAGGGCAATTGAGCCTGCACCGCTGAAAATCACAACTGCAAGTGCGCCACTAAAGAGCATAAATCCAAATAAAAGACCAATGATGTAGTGGCAAAAGGCATTTTGCTTGCGAATGCCAAGTGTGGACGGACTATTCTTTTTGATGGCGCAATGGTAAACCAAACACGCCGCAATAATGGCACCTGTGCCAAACAGAGTTGCCAAAACCGTCGCAGGATGAGCGGTGGCGTCAAGCACCAATTCTGCAAGGGAAGTTAAATATTGTTGTTGGGTGATGGCCCCATTCAGCATTTGCTCGACAAGTTCCATGGATTCCGGGAAGATTAACACATAGGTTACAACATTCACGGGAATAGATTGCCCCGCGCTACCTATGAGCATGAGCAGCACAAAGGCGAGGAAAATGGAAGTCACAGTACGTCTTGAGCGGTTTGGGGGTGTATTTGGAGTATAGTCTTGATTTGACATAATACGCCCTTTCAAAATCATTTAATGATGTGTATCGTCAAGATTATAACACAATCCCTCAAAGAAAACAAGCAGGGAAAATGTAAATTTTCTTATTTTAATGAGATAGAAAAAGCTCTCTATCCCAAAAGAGGTAGAAAGCTTTTACTTTATTAGTTTTATTTGCTTGCTCTGTAATATTTGGTTTTTTTGGAGAAGATGTGGCTTTTTTGGTTTTGTTTGGCTTCGTTCAAAATCACACCGATGATGTGGCAACCACTCATTTCAAGTTGTTGTTTGGCATCTTGAGCGAATTTCTTGCTCACTTCACCTAACGCCACGACCATAATCGCACCATCGCAATAAGGTGCGAGCATTGCCGCGTCAATCACAAGCCCTACGGGAGGTGTATCCACGAGAATGTAGTCATACTGTTCTTTGAGAGAATCCAGCAATTCTTTTAGGCGAGTGGAGCCCACAAGTTCCGAGGGGTTGGGAGGGCATTGACCGGAGAAAATGATGTCCATGAGGGGAAGTTGTGTGTGATAAAGCACATCATCAATGGTAGCTTGACCGGAGAGATATTGGGAAAGTCCCATGATTTCACCCTCTTGTACAGTCACCAGTCTGCGCATCACGGTGGCTTTGCGGAGGTCAGCGTCAATGAGTAGCACTTTTTTGCCAATCTCTGTCAGCGAACGGCAAAGCTCCACTGCGGAGGTGGTTTTGCCTTCATGAGCATGGCAGCTGGTAATCAAAATGGTTTTCATATCATTGCTGCAAAACAGCAAGTTTGCACGAATGGTTTTGTAGGATTCTTCCACCACATAGTGCTTCATTTTGGGGTTGGTTACAAGTTCTATGTGTTTCATTTAGAGGCACTCTCCTTTCCTTCGGCGAGGTCTTTATGATAGCCGGAATATTTATAATGAGAGTAGTAGCGACCTTTCACTTTGCCTGCATCGTCAACATTGGGAATCATACCGAGCACACTCAAGCCCAAATGTTTTTCCACATCTTCGGGCGAAGTGATCTTATCGTCGGAGATGTAGAGCACCAAGAAGATAATGAACACACCCAGCGCCAACACAACGGGAATGGCGAAGTCAAGTATAGAGAGCTTAGAATTGGTAGGCCCTTCGCTCACGTAACCGGGCATGACACCGATACGGTCCACACCAAAGTTTTCTTGCACGTCTTTTTGCACCTCATTGCAAATCGTATCTGCAATGATACGTGCATCTTCTTTTGTTTTTGCATTCACGGAGAAAGTAATCACACGAGAGTCTTCGTAGGTGTCCACCTTCATGGCAGAAGCAAGAGATTTATTGGATACGGTTTGTTTTTGGGTGAAATTCTCGTTTTGGGATAGGTTGTTGGCAACCCCTTCAAGAAAACCGGGAGATTGCAAAAGAATGGTGATGTCGTTGACCATGTAAAGGTCAATAGAATAGTCGCCCGACGTATATCCGGGGTTAGAAGAATCGTTGCGAATGACCACTAAACTGTATTCTGCGGTGTATTCCTCCTGGTAGGTGAGAAAAGCGTATGTGACGGTGCAACAACACGCTACAACGCCTACGATCAGCATCAAAATCCAGCATTTTTTCAATACAATCAGCAAATCCGCAATGTTTACGGTTTTTTCATTTGTGTTGTGTTCCATGTTTGTTCCCTTCTGAAAAATGATATAACGATCTCAAATATTTTTATCCTGTAAAATGGCAAGGGGGGCGTCATAAAATAGTCGTTTGGCCTCCCGTACTCCCCGTTTTTTTGCGATATAAGCATACGCTTTCCGCAAATCGGGTGCTCTTTTTTTGGTGCCATGCGCATCAGAAACAACCGCCACCACAGCAGATGAACGCAAAGCTTTTAGTGCAAACTTTTTCGCCTTTCGTCCCCATTCACCAAATAGGGTAGAGGCATTGACTTGAAAGCGCGCGTCATATTTTTCTGCAAGTTCTTCCAGACAATCACGCCTGTCAAAGAGGGATTTGTACCGTTCCACGTGAGCGACAATGGCTCTATATCCACAACTGCGCAAACGATTGAGGGCAGATGAGACCTCAAAGTCGCTGACTCGGGGCGAAAATTCCACCAGCACATAGTGGGTACCGTTGAGCGTGCGACATCTTCCGTCCCGCAAAGCTTCGAGGCCGTCATAAGAAAAGAGCAGTTCGTTTCCTCTATACAGCGTAAGGTCAGGGTATTTTGTAGCATACTCCGCTAATTTTTCAAATGCTTGGTCAGCAGACAGATGATTGTCAGGCCAATGATAAGGATCAAAATGCGGAGTGAGGCAAATGTGCCTTGTCCCACAGGCGTATGCCAAATCAAGCATGGCAAACATATCTTCGTCTCGCTGTGCGCCATCGTCTGTTCCGCTGAGTATGTGGCTATGCAAATCGACAAATTCGTTCATAGTACACCTTCACGTTATAACAGAATAATTTTTTCGACACAGTTCTAAATATTTCTCAAATCATTATAGCATAGCAAACTCCCTTTGTCAATACTCAAAGTCGACTTATATTATTTGTTAATACTCAAAGTCGACTTATATTATTTATAAATTTATGATTTTATGCCAAAGGCTTGACAAACCGAGACGGGTGTGGTAAGATACCTTTTGTCAATCAAAAATGAGAGTAACTCTCAAAAGAGGGTATCATGGATAGCAAAAATAAATACAAAACAGAACAAAGAGAAAAACTCATCACTTTTCTCAAAGCCCACGCAAATGAGCAGTTAAGTATGCGGGATATTCTGGATGCAATGACCGCCCAAGGGGTGGGGGAAAGCACGGTGTATCGGCTCATCAAAGAATTGGTAGAAAGCGGAGAAGTGCGCCGTTTTGTGGTGGAACACAATCGCCGTTTTTACTATCAAGCCGTGCGAGACATCTCGTGTGGACACCATGTGCATCTCAAATGCGTGGGGTGCGGAAAACTCATTCATTTAAGCGGGTTTGTCTCGGATTTTATTCATAAGCAAATTGAAGCCACCCACCATTTTGCGCTGGATGAGCAACTCACTATGTTTTACGGCAAATGCGCCACCTGCCAAAAATAAGTAAAGGAAAATAGAAAATGCCTGTTTTACACACCATAGGGCACGTGTGTCTGCACGCTTTGCTCGATACGCTGAAGGTCATTCCGTTTCTTTTTTTGACCTATCTGTTTTTAGAGTGGTTTGAACACAAAGCCGCCACACTTGGCATCGTAGAGAAGTGGTTCAAACGCTCAAAACACATTGCCCCCGCTTGCGGAGGGCTACTGGGAACCGTACCGCAATGCGGTTTTTCTGCCATGGCATCCAGCCTTTATGTCAACAGAGTGATTTCTCTTGGCGCGCTTTTTTCCGTCTTGATTGCCACCTCGGATGAAATGTTGCCGCTACTTGTGGCGGGCGAGGTGGGGGCAGGGAAGATATGCCTGATTGTGGGCATCAAACTTGCCTTGGCGTTGGCTGTGGGATATGGAGTGGATTTGTGTTTCAAACCAAAAGAACACACCCCCACCATTCATGAGTCTTGCCAAAAAGAGCATTGTCATTGTGAGGAGGGCATTTGGCGTTCTGCACTTCATCACACCTTGCAAATCACCCTGTTTATTTTCGCGGTGAATGTGGTGCTGGGGGGGATGATTGAATGGATTGGCGAGGACAGGCTCGCCGGCTTTGCACAAAGTCAAGGCATTTTGTCTTACCTTGCCGCCACTTTGATTGGGCTTATTCCCAACTGCACCTCCTCTGTCATTTTAACAGAACTGTATACCGGCGGTATCATTAAAATGGGGATGTTGCTTTCAGGTATGATCCCCTGTGTGGGGATTGGGAGCATCGTGCTTTTGCGCCAAAACTCGTCCAAAAAGCAGAGTTTTCTCATTTTAGGTGCTTTGGCATTGCACGGCCTTGTGTTTGGCTATCTTGTGGATCTTTTGCTGTGAAAATTTTTGTAAAAAAATTGAAAAATAGGTAGACAAATCATCATCCAAAGTGCTATAATGGCAGCAGTATCACACAAGAAGGCATCATCAAGTTTATTTATCAAACGTTTTTTAGGAAAGGTAATCACTATGGCAAAGAAAAAAGTGGCGATTGTCGGCTTTGGAGGTCAAGGCAATTGGCATGGTCAAAAGATTTTGAAAAATAACGTTGTGGATCTCGTTGGGATTTACGATATTCGTCCTGTTCGCATGGAATATGCAAAAGAGCAGGGCATTCATACATATGAAAGTTACGAAGATATGCTCGCAGGTGAGGCAGACATCATCGTTGTGGCAACCCCCAACGACAGCCATAAAGATTTGTGCGTAAGAGCTTTGCGCGCAGGCAAGCATGTCATTTGCGAAAAACCCGTTACCATGTCTGTGGAAGAGTTTGACGAAATCGTCCAAACCGCAAACGAAACAGGTAAAGTGTTCGAAGTGCACCAAAACAGACGTTGGGACACAGACTTTTTGCTTATGAAAGACATGATCGAGACAGAGCGCATTGGCAAGCCCTTGTTTTTGGGCTCTTATGTGCAAGGCTCTCGCGGTATTCCCGGTGACTGGCGCTGTGAAAAGCAACATGGCGGCGGTATGATGCTCGACTGGGGCGTGCATCTCATTGACCAAATGCTTTTGCTTGTTGACTCTCCTATCAATTCTCTTTATTGCATCACCACCAACTATACCAACTCCGAAGTAGATGACGGTTTCAAACTGTTTTTGCATTTTGCCAATGGCGTGGTTGGTTATGTGGAAGTAGGTACTTATAATTTCATCACCAACAATCGTTTCTATGGTCAATTTGAGCAGGGAACAGCGCAAATTATGGGTTGGAATGACTCCATACGGGTGCGCCAATGTACCAACTGGGGCGAAGGCGATGCGCATCCTGTGCAAACTGCATCAGGTATCACCAAAACCATGGCACCCAGAAGTGACGCTACCGTAAATGAATTTACCATCGCACCTTCCCCTTCCGATGTGCACGATTTCTATCGGAATTTTGTAGATGCCATCGAGGGTAAAGCGCAAAAACGTATAGCCGACAGCGAAGTTAGACGCGTGCTTTTGGTGATGCAATCTGCACTCACCTCCGCCGCTGAGAACCGCGTGGTGACTTTCTCCCCCGCACTCTAATAGAAAAGGCGAAACAAAGCGAAGCCGTGGAGCATAGAAAGTGTTTTCATGGCTTCGCTTTTTGATTAAAAGTAAGGTCTTTTTGCCATACTAAAATGATGTAAGAAAGAGAGGACAAAGGCATGGATGCTAAATTGCGCCGTCAAATGATAGATATGCTTGTTCGATATGGTATCAAAGGGGAAACCGACATTGCCCAAGTCCCCTATTTTCCGCAAAAACTTGACTGTTTTTCTGCGCGTACCCAGTCCCCAAAATCCCCCCTCGTCTCGGCAGAGCGCACAGGCATTTCCTCTATGCGCTTGGTGGAAATGATAGGGCAAATTGAAGCCCACAAGGACGCCAACCTGCATACTTTGCTGGTATTACGTCATGGCAAGGTGATTTGCCGTGCGGCAGCAAAGGGATACGATACAGGCATTTGGTCGCTCACCCATTCTATGGCAAAGAGCATCACCGCTTTGGCGGTGGGGCAACTCATCGACGCAGGACAACTGACACTCGGCACAAAATTAGTTGACATATTAGCCGATGACTGTCCGGGAAAAATACATCCCCATCTTAAAAACATCACGATATGGCATCTGCTTTCTATGTCAGCGGGGATTTCGGGCATCTCAGAGCCCACGTCGGTCGTATGCGCACAGTGGAGCAAAGCTTTTTTTGAAAGTGTGCCCGATTTTGAGCCGGGCACGCGTTTCCACTATAACAGCATGAACACCTATATGCTCTCTTGCATCATCCAAAAAATCACGAAAAAAAGTCTGTCGCAGTGGTTATCCGAACATCTATTTCGCCCGATGGGCATACAGCATTTTTTCTGTGAGAAAGGGCCTGAAGGCAAAGAAAAAGGTGGCTGGGGGATGTATGTTGCACCCGAAGATATGGCAAAGTTGGGGCAACTGTTTTTGCAAGGTGGCAAGTGGGAAGGCAGACAAATTGTCAGCGAAAAGTGGCTTGGACTCATGTGTCGCAAAACCTTCTCAAGCGAGGACAAAAGCAATTTTGACTATGGCTTGCATATTTGGGTGTCAAAAGAAGGGGATAGTTTTCTCTTTTCAGGTATGCTGGGGCAGAATGTTTGGATTTGCCCCAAAACGGATACCGTCGTGGTGCTGACTGCGGGGAATAATTTTATATTTGAACGCTCAAATGTACTGGAAATTATCGCAAACACATTGGCAAATCCCTCAAATTTCTCAAATACCCCCCTAAAAACCAACAAAAAACACGACAAAGCCCTCCGCCTTGCAGAAAAAAACTTCTGGATAAAAAATGCTTGGCTCTCGCCTCTGCCTACCCCTGGATTTTGGGGCAAACTGTGGGCAAAACTGAGAAAAACCTCAAGTTAGCCTTTGCCAAAGGCGCTTGATCTTTTTGTGGGCAACTATGCTTTCCCGAAAAATAATATTGGTATTTTGCCACTCTTTGTCCGCTTTATGCAAAATAATCACACCGAGGGGCTTTCATTTTTGCATATACAAACCCAAGGCGAGAGACTTCAGATTGGATTTGAGGAAGGCGAAAAAAGTCATTGGCTCGAGGTGGGACTCTACGACTATACCGAAGGTGCGCTCTGCTTTGGAGGCGAGCAATATCAGGTGAGATGCGCAGGACAACTCACCAGCACGGAAGACGGTCTGCCTGTGCTGAAAATTGAGGTCATTTTTCCCGAAATACCCAACATTCGCCGTCTGAAACTCTATCCGGAACGGGATACCTTGCACGTTGCCATGACGGAATTGCCGGGCAAATCCATGATAGATGGGCTGGTGGAGCAATTTGTGCCACAGGCATTCCGTGGCGGTGGCATCGCAGGTTTCATTCGAGACAGAATGTTTGGAGCCGATCCCTTCAAAGCCATAGGTGTATGTGTAGAGCCTGTGCTGTGTGCGAAAAAAGTGGATATCGCATACCCACCCATCCTTGACGTTTCCTCCCTTTCGCCCTCGCCACTACTTCCCGAAAACCACGCGGATGAGCCAACCGATTACCCCCCTCACTCCTAAATGTTCATAAAATATTAGATATTTGTTCATCATTTAGACACAACATTTTGTTATAATAATGCCCGTTGCCAATCTCACAAGGATTGACACGGGCCATTAGCTCAGTTGGTTAGAGCTACCGGCTCATAACCGGTTGGTCCGGGGTTCAAGTCCCTGATGGCCCACCAAAAAAATCCGAGAACACTGTTCTCGGATTTTTTTATCCAAACCGCAGGTTTGGTATATCATTGAATGTATAACTCGCCTGCGGCGAGATATACATTCGTATATCATCAAGGGCGGCGAGCCGCCCTTGTATCTCATCACGGCATAGCCGTGTATACTGTTTCCTGCGGGTTGATGATATACAACACTGCGTGTTGATGATATACAATGCTTACGCATTGATGATATACAACACTGCGTGTTGATGCAATAAGGGCGAAGCCCGTCATTTCCCGAAGGGATATCCAAGCCTTCGGCTTGATTTTAATAATTGTTTTTTTCAATTCCCCCCGCATTTTTTTCCAAAAACAGGTGACAAGTAGAAAAAAATGTGGTACAATATAGTCGTTAAAATTATGCATAAAGTATTTTGCCAGAAAGAAAGGAATGAAAATATGTTTACAGCCATTGTAGGAATTAACTGGGGCGACGAAGGCAAAGGGCGCATGGTTGACCTCCTCTCTTCAGATTACGATATCGTTTGTCGTTATCAAGGGGGGAACAATGCAGGTCATACCGTTATCAACCCTCGCGGGAAATTTATTCTAAATCTTCTTCCTTCCGGTATTCTCCGTGACGAAACCGTCAATGTGATGGGGCCTGGTATGGTCATTGACGTGGAGCATCTTTTCCACGAAGTAGAGCGTTTGCGCCAAGCGGGCATTGAAATCACTCCAAAACACCTCAAAATCAGCGATAGAGCCACCATTTGTATGCCTTATCATAAATTGCTGGATATTTTGGAAGAGGATAGACTGGGAGATGCGAAGTTTGGCTCTACCCGCCGTGGTATTGCTCCCGTTTATGCCGATAAATATATGAAAAAAGCTCTCCGCATGGGAGATTTGCTCCACATGGATGATGTGGCAAAACGTTTGCCTGCTTTGCTTGAATGGAAAAACCTGACTGTCGAAAAAGGCTATGGACACCAAGCCCTTGTAGCCGAAACGATCATGGAGTGGCTCACCACCTACGGTCTGCCCTTCAAAGAGTATATTTGCGACACCACCGCGTTCTTTGCCCAGGCGGCAGAAGAAGGCAAATCCGTGCTCTTTGAAGCCCAACTTGGCGTTTTGCGCGACATTGATTTTGGTATTTATCCTTACACCTCCTCCTCTTCTACGATTGCCGCCTACGCACCCATCGGTGCAGGCATTCCCTCTAAAAAATTAGACCAAACCATTGGGATTATGAAAGCCTACTCCAGCTGTGTGGGCGAAGGCCCCTTCACCTGCGAACTCTTCGGAGAAGAAGCGGAGGCTCTTCGTCAGGCAGGCGGTGAATACGGCGCAGCCACAGGCAGACCTCGCCGCGTGGGCGGTTTCGACATCCCCGCTTCACGCTATGGCGTTCTCATGCAAGGTGCAGACATTGTTGCACTCACCAAACTCGACGTGCTGTCTTACCTGCCTAAAATTCCCGTTTGCGTGGCATATGAAGTCAATGGCGAAAGAACAGAAAGCTTCCCCACAGGCGTAGCGTTGGCTTGCGCCAAACCTGTCTATGAGTACATGGACGGCTGGATGCAAGACATTTCAGGTTGCCGCCGTTTTGAGGACCTGCCCGAAAATGCGCAAAAATACGTTCGCTACATCGAAAAGGCTACCAAATGTAAAATCGCCTATGTATCGGTGGGTGCGGAGCGGGATGCTTACATCACAATGTAAGTTGAGCGGTGTATTTGGCGAAGACCGAAAAAGAAAGGGGATATATAAGAAATATCCCACAATAAATTCGTTTGAAAGCAAAACAGTATACCCTGCAATATCCGATTAGAAGATTTATATTTCTTTTTCTAAACCCGTCTGGAAGGCTTCGACGTATGAAAATACGCCTTCACCATTCCAAACGGGGTTTCTTCATCCAAATCCCCTCGCTCAAGGGTAGTTGGTACAGGGAATTGGGACAATCATCGTA